>DATIPW010000218.1:0-4613 GCA_035471605.1 Anaerolineales bacterium
CAGATTGGGGAGGTTGCCACTGTGGTCAATGTGCGCGTGGGAAAGGATGACTGCGTCCAGCGCGCGCGGGTCGAATCGAAACTCGCGATTGCGCCGGTAGCTCTCCGCACGCCGCCCCTGATACAGGCCGCATTCCAGCAACAGGCGCGCGCCGTTGATCTCCAATAGATGCTGGGATCCCGTCACGGTCTGCGCTGCACCGTGAAAGCTGAGTCGCACGCTACCTCCTTTGCACTTCCATCCGTCCAGAGCCGCGTCCGTTGGTGAATCCGCCGGGAGCACCGAATGTCACGTGGATGGTGCCCTCCGCAATACCTCGGTGATCTGCTCACCAAAGCGCCGCAGTCTCCAGGGTGAAGTTTGCATGACGGCCCCCACGTCCTGAGCTCCCCGGTTTGCCAGCTCCAGCAGCAGCCCGCGTGGCAACACCACGTCGGACTCGACATCCATGACGGCAGCGGTCTTCTTGCGCCATGCTTTGAGCCCCTCGAGTCGATTCAGATAGGCTCGAGACGGAATGCTCGTGGCCTCCCGCTGGAACAGGGGGCTCGCCCGGCCGCGCGCCACGGCCTGAAGCAGGTCCCTCCCCCATCTTCGCGCCTGCCTTTCTCCCAGTCCCGCCGCACTCAATTCATCCTCGCCGGACGGGGCCGCACGGGCGATCTCGATCAACTTCTCCTCACTGATCACCTTGAAGGGGGGACGATCGAGCCTTTCGGCGGCTCGTTCACGCCAGGCCAGCAGCTCTTTCAAGATGGTGAGCTCACGCGGACTGAGATCACGGCGTGCACGGAGGCGCCCCCAGGCAGGTGATTCCTGGCTGCTCCGGCTTCCGCCGTTGTGATTGATGCATGCCATGCGGAAGTCCTCGCTTGCCAGTTCCAGCAGCCCCCTGTCCCGAAGCTCCTGCTCCAGCTGGTCCCGCAGCGGAATCAGATAGTGCGTGTCCTGGGCTGCATACTGCAGCAGTTCGGGGCGGATCGGCCTCGCCCCCCAATCGGCCTTCTGCAGCCGCTTGTCGACCTTGACCCCGAATCTCTCTTCGAGCAGACGATCCAGCCCGGCCATCTTCCTCCCCAGGATCCTCCCGGCTTGCATCGTATCGAAGATCCTGTTGAAGTCGAAGCCATACTCGCGCCGCAAGCACAGTATGTCATACTCTGCAGCATGAAAGACTTTCTCGATCCGAGGATCCGCGAAAAGTGAGCCAAGCGGTTGGAGATCCCCCACCGCCAGCGGATCAAGCAAGTAGTCCTTCTGGGCGGTGGAGAACTGCAGCAGGCAAACGCGTTCACGATACGCGTGCAGACTATTTGATTCGGTGTCCACGGCGACCCGTGCGAGTCCGTTCAGTTCGAAAACAAGCGCCTCGAACGCCTCGGGGGTCTGGATCAGTACAGGACTCAGGGGCGACTGTTGGAACACGGCCGTTCATTATAACCCCCTGATCTTTTCCATCAGGATGGCTGACTCGTCATCCTTGTAATAGTGCGGCCAGACATCTATCTGGCGATAGCCTTCTGTCCGGTACAACTGAATTGCTGCCTCATTCGAGGCGCGCACTGACAAGCGCAGACGCGCCGTTGAGAGCCGTGCTTCACAGGCCCGAAGCAGCTGGCGGCCAATACCGCGTCGACGATACGGGGGAATGACGCCTATGGTTGCGATCCATGAGAATCCATCTGCGGGTCGGGGATCGCCGGCCGCGAAGCCAATCATCTCACCCGCCTCGACCGCCTTCAACCGTACGACATCCGAGAAAGTCAGCACGGCAATCAGGTCCAACAACGGCCAGGCATCTCGACCAAAGCAGGCGCGTTCAAGTCGGCTCAGAGCCGTCAGATCCATCAAAGTGGCCGCGTGGATTTCCACGGAGGATTGGCTGCCGGGAGATTGCATGATGAGGGCCTCCCCAACCGGGAGGCCCTCATTCTACTTTTCGTCGCTTTCTTTGGCTGCGGCCCTACTTCTTCTCCCCTGCCATGATCTTCTCGACCAGGCTGGTGAATTCCAGTGGGAAGATGAACTTGGTGGATTCGCCCTCCCCAAGGCGCTTCAACGCCTCGAAGTACTGCAGCGTCATGGTGTTCTGATCCACGTGCTTGGCCGACTCAAAGATCTTCTGCAAGGCTATGGCAAAGCCCTCGGCGCGCAGTTGCTGGGCCTGCCGCTCCCCCTCGGCTCCCAGGATGGCGGCCTGCTTCTGCCCCTCAGCCTTGAGGATGTTCGACTGCTTGTCGCCGTCGGCAACATTGATCGCTGCTTCTCGGGTACCCGTGGACTCGGTCACAACCGCCCGGCGGATACGCTCCGCAGACATCTGTCGGTTCATCGCCTCCTGAACCTCGCGCGGCGGGATGATCTCTCGGATTTCCACATTGGTCACCTTGACGCCCCACCGCTCCGTGACTTCGTCGAGGCGCGTGCGCAGCATGGTATTAATGTGCTCGCGTTCCGAGAGCACCTCGTCCAGAGGGATCCCGCCGATCACCGCACGCAGCGTGGTTGTGGCGATGCCGGCGGCCGCCAGCTCGAAGTTCTGCACGTTCAGGACCGATTCTGCAGGCTCCACCACCTTGTAGTACCACAGGAAATCAATCGAGATCGGCGCATTGTCCTTGGTGATCGCCGTCTGGTGCGGCACCTCCCGCACTTGCTCTCGCAGGTCCACCGCAACGGCGCGGTCCACAATCGGAATCAAAAACACCAGGCCCGGGCCACGCGGTGTTGGGATCACGCGCCCCAGGCGAAACACAACCAAGCGCTTGTACTCGGGCACAATGCGGATGGCATTGGCAATCAGGACAATCGCCACCAACACGATCGCCGCGACCCCGCACAAGAGGGGTGTAAGTGCATCCATTCGTCCTCCTTATCCTAAGCTTCCAACCGACTGCTCATCACTCTCCCACCTGGCGCACGATCAGCACGAATCCGTCCCTGCCGATGACTTCCACTGTACTGCCCACGGGCACTAAGGCTTCGCTGCGGGCTGACCATAGCTCACCATCGATCTGCGCCGAGCCCTCCTCCGCGATCGCCGTCTTGGCTTCGCCCCTTTGCCCAATCAGACCTGCCAGCTCATGCACCGGGCGCATGGCAGAGAGTTCCAGAACCTTGCGAGCCGCGAACCAAAGGAAGGCCGCATAGGCCACCGTTGTGACGATGGCCAGTGGCAAGTCCACTGAGATTAGGCCCTCCTCGGCCGGGAAAAAGAACACCGATCCAAGGGTAAGCCCCAATATGGAACCCGCAAGCCACAGGCCCCGCCTCGGGCCCCGAATTGCATACAGGAAAGGGATCAAGCTCAGCACAAGAATCGCCAGTGCCCACCAGTTGAAGGACAGGTGATAGACGGCGTATGCCGCCAGCAGCAGGGCAAACAACGCAAGAACTTCCGCTATGCCCGTACCCGGCGTCATGACGGCCACCAGTGTGAACAGAAGAGCCGAAACGAGCATGAGATACCCAATACTGGGGTTTAGCAGGAATTCCATTCAGCCTCCTCCCTCAAGGCTACTTGCATTATACGCCAATTGGGCAACCGAGCCGCCACGCGCAGGCGATGATGCAAAAATGCTGCGGTGTATAATGCTCATGCCCCAACCACGACCTCATGCAAACAGGCCAATGTGCAACTATCAATGGAAGTCCGCAGCATAGTCTTCGGCCGCGGGGGCACTTCAGGAGCGCTTCTTGAGCTTCAACACCATTTGTGTGATCGGTCTGGGCTACATAGGCTTGCCCACAGCTGCCACGCTTGCGAAGCAAGGGGCGTCCGTATTGGGGGTGGACGTCAACGGACGCACGCTGGAAATCCTTCGCCGGGGAGAGGTTCATATCCTGGAACACGGCCTGCGGGAATCCTACCGCGCCGCCTTGGCCAGCGGCAACCTCAAAGTCGCGTCCAGCCCGCAGGAGGCAGACGCGTTCATCATCGCAGTTCCTACTCCATTTCACGAAGCCAGGTTCGGAATGCACGAGGGGAAGCCCTATCGGCTGGCGGACATGGGTGCCGTGCAAGCCGCTGCCGAGTCGATTCTTGCGGTGCTTCGTCCAGGAAACCTGGTGGTTCTCGAATCGACGTCCCCACCGCGGACCACCTCGGATCTTGTCCTCCCCATCCTGGAACGCTCGGGCCTCAAGGCCGGCACCGATTTCTATCTGGCCTACTCCCCCGAAAGGGTGCTCCCCGGCCAGATTTTGCGCGAACTGACAGAAAATGCCCGCGTGATTGGAGGTATAACGCCCGCCTCTGCCCGGAGGGCGGCGGAACTCTACCGCCTGTTCGTCACGGGGGAGATCGTGGAGACGGATGCGACGACCGCAGAGATGGTCAAGCTCATGGAGAACACCTTCCGAGACGTCAATATCGCGCTCGCCAATGAATTCAGCCGGCTAGCACACAAGTTCGGCGTCGACGTTTGGGAGGCGATCTCATTGGCCAACCGCCACCCGCGCGTCAACATCCTGAGCCCGGGTCCAGGTGTCGGTGGCCACTGCATCAGTGTCGACCCGTGGTTCCTGGTGGAGGCCGCGCCCGATCTGACCCCCCTGACTGCGGAGGCGCGTCGGTTGAATGATTCCCAGCCGGCCTTTGTGGTTGCCTTGGC
>DATIPW010000219.1:0-2991 GCA_035471605.1 Anaerolineales bacterium
TGACAATGCGCTGGGCGCGCCCGACATGACCGCTGCCCCCGAAGTGCAGGCCCGCGTGGCGCACCTGGTCGGGGAAACGCGCTTCACGCTTGACGCCATCCGAAGCCTGGCCGGCAAGGGTGTGGATGCCTGGGTTGACCCCCCCAGTCTCGCCAAGGCGGTGGCCACGGGCATCTTGGACGCCCCGCAATTGATGAACAATCCGTTTGGGCGGGGACACATTCGCACGCGCATTGTCAATGGCGGGTGCGAAGTCGTTGACGAATCCGGCCGCGTGCTCCCCGAAGCGCAGCGCCTGTCGCAGCTGTCTTGACCGGGATCCATCCGGCTATTTGGAAAGGAGCTTGAATGGCAGACCGCTATGCCGTATTGGGTGCTGGCCACGGCGGGAAGGCCATGGCGGCCCATCTTGCCCTGATGGGACTGGACGTCACGCTGTGGAATCGCACCTTTGATCATATTTCCGTCATCAAGAAACGCGGCGGGCTGGACCTGGAGAGCGAGGAGCACGGCCTGCAGGGCTTCGCTCGTCTGAAGCTCGTCAGCTCCGATGTGGGGCAGGTCATTGACAAGGCCCGCGTGATCATGATCGTGGTGCCCTCATCGGCCCACGCCGAGATCGCTCGCATCGTCGCGCCGCACCTGCGCAGTGGCCAGATCGTCATCCTGCATCCCGGGCGCACCCTGGGGGCGCTGGAGTTCGTCAAGGTCATCCGCGACGAGGGCTGCACCGCCGACGTGATTGTGTCCGAGGCGGAGACCTTCATCTATGCCAGTCGCTCCGAAGGGCCCGCCCAGGCGCGCATCTTCCGCATCAAGGAGGCCGTGCCGCTGGCCGCGTTGCCCTCCAAGCGCAACGATGAGGTGCTGGCGGTGATCAACGAGGTCTACCCCCAGTTCATCAGCGGCGTGGATGTCCTGCACACCGGACTCAACAATATGGGCGCCATCTTCCATCCGGCCCTGACGCTGCTCAACTCCGGCTGGATTGAGCATACGCATGGTGACTACCAGTTCTATATTGATGGCGTCACACCTTCCGTGGCGCGAGTCCTCGAGGCCCTGGATCGCGAGCGCGTCACGGTCGCCGCCTCGGTCGGCATCCGGGCGCGCACCTCGCTGGAGTGGCTCAAGATGGCCTATGACACCGATGGCGAGGACTTGCATGAAGCCATCCACAACCAGCCTGGTTATTACGGGATCAAGGCGCCGCCGACGCTGCGCCACCGCTACGTCTTCGAGGATGTCCCCATGAGCCTGGTACCCATGGCTTCGCTGGGGATGCGCTTTGGCGTCTCGGTGCGCGCCATGGAGAGCATCATCCGCCTCGGAAGCATCATCCACCGTACCGACTACTGGCGGCGCGGCCGCACGGTCGACAAATTGGGCTTGGAGCAGTGGAGCGTATCTGAGTTGACGCGCTTTGTGCAGGAGGGCGTCATCGAGTAGTCTTGCTCGGCCCTCAACGACCGCGGCCGGGTGCAGCCGGTGCTGCAGCGGCCGTCCCATGCGAAAGGCAAATTACATGTGTGGAATTGCCGGCGTCTATCGGCGCCAGGATGCGGCCAATGTGGACCGCATGCTTCAAAATATTGGGCATCGCGGCCCGGACGGCCGCGGGCTGAAGGACCTGCCCGTGGCCACGCTCGGGCATACCCGCCTGGCCATTATTGACGTGCAGGGCGGGCACCAGCCCATGGGCTTCGATGACACCTGGATCGTCTTCAATGGCGAGGTCTACAATTTTCGCGAGCTGGCAGCGGAGCACTTGCAGGGAGTGCCGCTACAGACGCGTAGTGACACCGAGGTCATTGTCCAGCTCTATCGCAAGTTCGGGCCGCGCGCCGTTGAGCTGCTGGATGGCATGTTCGCTTTTGCCTTGGTGCAGGATCAGGAACTGTTCATGGCGCGGGACCCGCTGGGCATCAAGCCCCTGTATTGCGGCGAAAAGGATGGGGGATTCTATTTTGCCTCTGAGATCAAGGCCCTTTCGCTGGTCACCGATCAGATCCGCGAGTTCCCAGCCGGCCATTGGTATCACTCGAGCCGCGGCTGGCATGCCTACTATGAGGTGGATCCGCCGCTCCTGGAGCTGCGCGACCAGGATATGGCCAGGGAGCAGATTCGGCTCACACTCAAGGACGCGGTCCGCAAGCGTCTCATTGCCGATGTGCCCGTGGGCATAAGCCTCAGCGGTGGGGTGGATAGCAGCATTGTTGCCAAGCTCGCCGACGCCGGCACCGACAAGCTGCACTCCTTTGCGGTTGGCATGCAGACTGGCGAGGACCTTCCTGCCGCCCGCAAGATGGCGGGCGTGCTTGGAACGCAGCATCACGAGCGCATCTATTCAGAATCCGACATGCTGGCCGCGCTGCCGAAGGTCATCTATCACCTGGAGTCGTTCGACCCCGCCCTCGTCCGCTCGGCCATTGCCAACTTCTTCCTGGCGGAACTCGCCTCGCAGTACGTCAAGGTCATCCTCACCGGGGAAGGGGCCGACGAGGTCTACGCCGGCTACGACTACCTGCGCACCTATGACAACCCCGACATGCTGCAGACCGAGCTGGTGGGCATCACCTCTGCCCTGCACAACACCAATCTGCAGCGGGCCGACCGCATCCCCATGGCCTTTGGGTTGGAGGCCCGCGTACCCTTTCTGGATACCGCCTCGATTGCGTTGGGCCTGGGTCTGCCGGCCGAATGGAAGGTGCATCGCAGCAAGCCGGCCAAGTTCCTGCTGCGTGAGGCCTTTGCCGGAATGCTTCCAGCCGAGATCACGCGCCGCCCCAAGCAGAAATTCTCCAAGGGCGCCGGTTCATTCGAAGTCTTCGCCCGTGTGGCGCAAGAGCAGATCACGGATTCAGAGTTCCACTCCGAGCGCGCCCGCCTGCTCTACGAGTGGAACTACCGCCTTCCCAACAAGGAAGCCCTCTACTACTACCGCATCCTGCGCCAATCATTCGAGGACCGCTGGATCTTCCCCACCCTGGG
>DATIPW010000220.1:0-8489 GCA_035471605.1 Anaerolineales bacterium
CGGCGCGGGTGATCACGAAGACGGCAAACCCGTACAGCGGAAGGAAGATCATCCACTCCAGCCAAGTGGCCTCACGCTGGTGGACCAGCAGCGACGGCCACAGATCCAGGAGCGTGATGCGCAGCCCGTTGATGGCGTGGAACAGGGCGCAGAACACCACAAAGAGCTGGATGCCCCAGCTCCCGTAGAGCGAATTCACGTACACGCCGGCCTTGCCCCCCAGGAAGCTGGCGAGGATGTGCAACGTCACAAACAACGCCATCCCCAGCCCGCTGAGGCGGTGCAGGACGAAGGTCAACATCGGCCCCTGTCCCTTGTATCTCAAGGCGGTTGCCAGCCCCACGCTGCGGGTCAAACCCATCCATGCCTCCTGAGAGGTCGAGTACGCTGCGGTGTCCTCATGCATAATCTCGTGTGCCGCTCAGCGAAAGTGACGATTATCATTGCAATTCAGTCCACCCTTCCTCCAAGGGAGGGATGACCCACGCTTATAATCCACGATCAGTCGCTGGGAACTGGAGCGGCGACGTATAATTCTAACCGAATTGATTCGCGAATGCTCGCGGTTGCGCCCTTGGACGTCGCAGGCAGCCGCGGGAGCATGTGCACCGGAGGTGTGGATGGCGGATAGCGAGGTCAACCGCCGCGACTTCATCAAAGTCACGACCGGGATCGTAGGTGGTCTGATCGGCGCGGCACTCGGCGTGCCGGCAGTCGTGTACCTGCTCGATCCCGCCTTCAAGGGCGGCGGCAAGGAAGGCTGGGTCCCCGTGGGGAGCGTGGCCGACATGCAGGTCGGCCAACCCTATCCATTCTCCTTCACGCGCGTGCAGGTCAGCGGCTGGGAGCGCACGGCCACTTCCCGCGGCGGTTTTGCCATCCGCCGGTCGGAGGATCCGAGCGACATCCTGGTCCTGAACAGCCGCTGCACCCACCTGGCTTGCACGGTCAACTGGCACGCCGAAACACAGGCATTCGTCTGCCCGTGCCACGACGCCCAGTTCAGCCAGGAAGGCGCCGTGCTTGGCGGCCCGCCGCCGCGCCCCCTTGACCGCTATGAGGAGTTCCGCCTGACGGAAGACGGCGTGCTCGAGATCTACTTTAGGGAGAGCTAGCTGTGTGGAAAGCGATCTACGCTTGGGTGGATGAACGCGTCGGGCTGCAGGATTTCTACCGGGTGGTCCTGGACCGCCCCGAGCCGCGCGGCTCATGGTGGAACACCCTGGGCTCGGCCAGCCTGTTCCTGTTCGTGCTGCAGGGGGTGACGGGGATCTTTTTGACGGCCTACTACACACCCTCACCGGATCACGCCTACGACAGCATCACCTACATCATGAACGGCGTGGCCTTTGGCTGGCTGATCCGGGGAATCCATCACTGGGGCGCGACCCTGATGGTGGTGGTGGTCTTCGTACACCTGCTGCGGGTGTTCGCCACCGCCTCCTTTAAATACCCGCGGGAGCTCAACTGGCTCATCGGCGTCGGCCTGTTGCTGCTGACCCTGGGGATGGGCTTCACCGGCTATTTGCTGCCCTGGGATCAGCGGGCCTACTGGGCCACCACGGTCGGCACGCAGATCGCCGGGACGGTCCCGCTGATCGGCGAGTTCATCCTCAAGGCGCTGCGGGGTGGATCTGAACTGAGCGCCCTGACGCTCCAGCGTTTCTTCGCCGCCCATATCTGGATGCTGCCTGCGCTGCTGGCGGGGCTGATTGGCGCCCATATATACCTGGTGATTCGACACGGGGAATCCCACTGGCCGCGCAAGGATGATTGAAGCATGACTTCACAGCCGACGCACAGCACAGAAGCCAGGCAGGACGACCCCCGGAGCAGGGCCGCCGAGCGCTATGAACAGGAGCTGCGCCGGGGCGAGCGCTTCTGGCCCGACAGCATCTACAAAGACCTGCTGGTCTCGCTGGGTATCTTTGTCCTGCTGCTTCTGCTGGCAACCTTCGTGGGGATCGAGCCGCAGCCCAAGGCGGACCCCAGCGATACGACCTATCTGCCGCGCCCCGAGTGGTACTTCCTGTTCCTCTTCAAGTTCCTGGCGATCTATGGGCAGATTCCCGTGCTAGGCAAGATCGAGTGGCTGGCCACTGTGCTGGTCCCCGGCCTGGCGATTCTGGTCCTGACCCTGGTGCCGTTCCTGGAGCGCGGCCCGGCGCGCTATTACGCCAAGCGCATCCTGCCGCTCTCGGTGATGGCCATCATGGTCGTGAGCATCATTGGGCTGACCCTGATGGCGGATATCCCCACCGTCACGCCGGAAGGCTCCGCCTTCCCGGGCGTGCTGCAGGCCCTGGGCGGCCTGGTGGTGCCCGGGCTGGGTCTCCTGCTGCTGTTTCTGATGGGCTTTGCGTTGAAGAACACGCCGGCCCGGACAATGATCTGGACGGCCGGTCTCACGGTTGCTCTGATGGTCGGCTTCACGGGTGCCGTGCTGTGCTCTGCACCGGAAGCGGTCGCGGAACAGGTCGAGGTGGCCACGACCCTGCCTGACCAGATCGTGGCAGGGCAGGACCTGTACTCGTTCGATTGCGTGGAGTGTCACGGTGACGATGGCCAGGTGACGGAGATCACGGGCGTGGAGGGGCTGGAGGGCAAGGTGATCTCCGCCATCAGCGGGCGTGACGTGCTGTACACGCTCAATGACGCGGCCCTGGCAGAGGTCATCGCCTACGGGCGCCCGGATGCCGGTATGACACCCTTTGGCAGGACCTACAATCCAGAGGGGCTTTCGAAGAGCGAGATCGACTATATCGTGACCTTCATGCGCTACACCTGGGATGACCGCTTCGAAGCGCCGCCCATTCAGCCGCTCTTCCCGGCCCTGGCCGAGGGCGAGGTGCCCTCCTACGATGTACATATCCAGCCCATCTCCAAGCGTTACTGTGTCTCCTGTCATCGCCAGGGCAAGACCAACAACAACTACCTCATGACCAGCTACGAGGAGATCCTCACGACGGGCGACAACCAGGACAAGAACATCCCGGCCGGCGATCCGCAAGGCTATTTGCTCCAGGTGATTCAGGGCACACCCATCCCTGATCCGGAGGATCCAGGCACGGAATTGATCCGGGTCATGCCGCCGACCCGCGCGTTGAAACCGAATGTGGTCGACGTGTTTGTCCGCTGGGTCATGGCCGGCATGCCGAGAACAGCGGAGGAAGCGGCTGCGCTCTCAGTGACCCCCACACCCCCCGCGGGTGCGTCAACGCCCACACCGTGATGGATGTCACAGACCCAAGGGCCGCCCGGGGAAGCCGGGCGGCCCTTCTTTAAGGATGGGATTAGAGTACGCGCTGCCCGCTGCTCCACCACAGGGATTGGGTCCCTCTTCCTATATAATCCGCAGCCTGGGAGAATACGAATGAAAAGAATTGTCTTGTTTTCACTGGTTGCCCTGATCGCGCTCGGGCTGAGCGCATGCGGATCGGGGCAGTCTGCCCCTGAGCCCACTCAAGTCCCGGCACCGACCGCGGCACCCGTCGAGCCCACCTCCCGCCCAACGGAGGCACCCGCCCCCCCGGAACCTCCCACGGAAGCGCCGCCCACGGCAGCGGCTCCGTCGAGCGTGCAAATTACCCTGGCGGACAATACCATTGACTCCAACCTGACGTCCTTCAAGGCCGGCGTTCCCTACACTTTTGTCATCAGCAACAGGGGCCGCCGTGAACATAACTTCAATATCTCGCCGCCGGTTGCTGTGGCCGGCAGCATGGATGCTGCGCTGGCCGGTGCGCTGCTGACGGTGGGCGAAGACCAGTTGCCGATCGGGAGTGGAACGTCCCTCGAATACACCTTCCCCGAGAGCGCCGTGGGCATGGTCCTGGAGTTCAATTGCCTGATCCGCCGGCACTACGAGGACGGCATGCGCCTGGAAATCACGGTCACGAACTGACCCACGCCTGGGTTACGGCTGAATGATTCCGAAAGCCGCCTGGCAGGCCAGGCGGCTTTCTGTTTGCTGCTGCGTGCCCGCTGCCGGGCTACATGTGCTTGATGATCGCGTCACCGAACTCTGAACACTTGACCTCGGTGGCGTTCTCCATCAGGCGGGCAAAGTCGTAGGTGACCGTGCCGGCCCTGACCGCGCCGCCCATCCCGGAAACGATCAGGTCTGCCGCCTCTGTCCAGCCCATATAGCGCAGCATCATCTCGCCGGAGAGGATCACCGAACCCGGGTTGACCTTGTCCAGGTCGGCGTATTTCGGGGCGGTGCCGTGGGTGGCCTCGAAGATGGCGTGACCCGTCTCGTAGTTGATGTTGGCCCCGGGCGCAATGCCGATGCCGCCGACTTGCGCCGCCAGCGCGTCCGAGAGATAGTCGCCGTTCAGATTCATGGTGGCGATGACGTCGTAGTCCCGGGGACGGATCAGGACAAATTGCAGCGTCACATCCGCGATCGAGTCCTTGATCAGCAGCTTCGACTTCCACTGGCCATTCCCGTGTGTGGGACCCAGCTGCAGGGCCGCCTGGACCTCGGCCTTGATCTCGTTCTGCTGCGCCGGCGACATCATGTCGAATCCCGGATCGATCATGCGGGCGTTGGCCTCGACGGTCAGCGCCGCATCCTTCTCCAGGTTGCCCAGGATCCAGGTCTCGCGCTCGGTGACCACGTCGTTGCGGAACTCGCGCTTGGCCAGGGCGTAGCCCCAGTCCTTGAACGCCCCCTCGGTGTACTTCATGATGTTGCCTTTGTGCATCAGGTTCACGCTGCGGCGCCGGTTTTTCAGAGCCCAGACGATGGCCGCGCGGACCACGCGCTCGGTGCCTTCAATCGATACCGGCTTGAGACCGATGCCGCTGGTCTCCGGGAAGCGCATCTTGCCGAATTCAGCGGGGAAGGCCTCCTGCAGCAGTTCCTTGAATCTCCGGTTTTCCTGCGTCCCCTGTGCAAACTCCATGCCGGCGTAGATGTCTTCCGTGTTCTCGCGGAAGATCACCATGTCAACATGCTCGGGATGCTTCACGGGAGAAGGCACCCCCGGGTAGTAGTGGATCGGCCGCTGGCATACGTACAGATCGAGCAGCTTGCGCAGCGCCACGTTGAGCGACCGGATGCCGCCTCCAATGGGCGTCGTCAGCGGCCCCTTGATGCCAACCCGAAATTCCCTGAAAGCCTCCGTCGTCTCGTCGGGCAGCCAGGTCTTGAAGAGCTTGAAGGCTTTCTCGCCCGCGTACACTTCCATCCAGTGTATGCGGCGCTTCCCCTGGTAGGCCTTCTCCACGGCCGCGTCGAAGACGCGCACCGATGCGCGCCAGATGTCACGGCCTGTGCCATCTCCCTCCACATACGGGATGATCGGATTGTCGGGAACCTCCAGCAGGCCCTTCTGCCCGCTGATCTTCGCGCCCCCCGCGGGGACTTGCACGTCCTTGTACGCCATGCCACACTCCTGCTTGAGATTTGAGGATTGTAACATGCGCGTTTTTTTGACCGCCAGTGACGATTGTCCCAGGTTGACGGGCTCTCTGGCAGAAGAAGCCGGCACTTGACACTGGGCCTCATCGGCATACAATTGCCGCGACATGCCAGTGGTGCCGCGAACTACGGAATGCGCATGCCCCGCATCCACGGGGCCGCGGGCCATTCGATGGGGAAACGGAGAGTCGCCTCTGGCGGCTCTCTTTTTTTGCCGATGCTGAGACTGCCTGGCCTGGTTGACCCGCACGTGCACCTGCGCGAGCCCGGTGCCGTCCACAAGGAAGACTGGGACAGCGGCACGGCCGCGGCCCTCGCCGGCGGCTTCACCACCGTGCTGGCGATGCCCAACACCCAGCCGCCGGTGTTTGATGAAGAGACCCTGGAGATTTGCCTGGCGGCTGCCCGCGCCAAGGCACGCTGCGACTATGGGCAGTTCCTGGGCGCCGGCCCCGGCAACGCCGAGGCTGCCGCGCGCCTGGCCGGCCGCTCCGCCGGCCTGAAGATGTACCTTGACACAACGTTCGGACAGTTGCGCCTGGACGACATGGCCCTGTGGCTGCCACATTTTCAGCGCTGGCCCCAGGACATGCCCCTGGTCGTGCACGCGGAGAGCCGCAGCATGGCCGCCGCCGTCCTCATGGCGTCGATCTGCGACCGTCCCGTCCACATCGCCCACGTCTCGCTGCGCGAGGAAATCCTGCTCATCAAGGCCGCAAAGCAGCGCGACCTGCGCGTGACCTGCGAGGTCGCGCCGCACCACCTGTTCCTCACGGAGGCGGCACTGGCATCGGGACCAGCCGGGCGAATGGAAGTACGACCCCGCCTGGCGCGCCCGTCTGACGTGGACGCGCTCTGGCAGAACCTGGAAGTGATCGACTGCTTCGCCACCGACCATGCACCGCACACTCTGGCTGAAAAGGACTCACACGATCCGCCGCCGGGCTTCCCCGGCCTGGAGACTGCGTTGCCGCTGTTGCTGACGGCGGTGCACGAAGGGCGCCTGACCGTGCCGCAGATCACGGAAAGACTGGCGATCAACCCGCGCCGCATCTTCAACCTGCCTGAACAGCCCGAGACCTGGATCGAGGTGGACGAACACGCGCAGTATGAGATCCGCGCAGCGGAACAGCACACGCGCTGCGGCTGGACGCCCTTCGAGGGCTGGAAGGTGAAGGGCCGCCTGCGCCGGGTTGTGCTGCGCGGCACGGAAGTCTTCCGCGATGGGAGGCTGCGCGCCGGTCCCGGTTTTGGCCGGGACGTCCGGTCATCAGAATAGGAGAGAGAGCGTGCACGTGAAGAGCCCCAATCCCAACCTGCCGTTTGGTGACCACCGGACCGCGCCGTGGTACGGCCAGGATATCCTCTCGGTCAATCAGTTCAGCCGCCAGGACCTGGAATACATCTTCGCCGTGGCGCACGAGATGCGTACCATGGTGGAGCGCGTCGGGACCTTTGATTTGCTGAAAGGCAAGATCCTGGCGAATCTCTTCTATGAGCCATCCACGCGCACCTCGTCGTCGTTCACCTCGGCCATGGAGCGCCTGGGGGGCTCGGTCATTCCGATCAATGAAGTCAACTACTCCTCGGTCACCAAGGGCGAGAGCCTGGTGGACACCGTGCGCACGCTGGAATGCTACGCGGATGTGATCGTGCTGCGCCACCCGGAGACCGGCTCTGCCGCCGCGGCCGCCAAAGCGGCGCGCAAACCGGTCATCAACGCCGGCGACGGCACCGGCGAGCATCCCACCCAGGCGCTGCTGGACACCTTCACCATCCGCGAGGAACTGGGGCGGCTTGATCAGCTCCATGTGACCCTGCTGGGCGACCTGAAGTACGGCCGCACCGTGCATTCACTGGCCCGGCTTCTTTCCCAGTTTGATGACATTCGTCTCGACTATGTTTCTCCCGCGATCTTGCGCATGCCCCGGGAGGTTGTGGAAGAGGTTGCGGCACGGAAGGTCCCGCAAGCCGAGCACCAGTCGCTGACCGAAGTGCTCCCCCGCACAGACGTGCTGTACGTGACGCGGGTTCAGAAGGAGCGCTTTGAAGATCCGGCGGTCTACGAGCAGGTCAAGGGCGCCTACGTCATTGACCCGGCGGTTATGCAAGCCGCGAAGCAGGATATGATCGTGATGCATCCCCTGCCGCGCGTCTCCGAGATCAGCATGGACTTCGACGAGGATCCGCGCGCGGCCTACTTCCGCCAGATGGAGTACGGCTTGTATGTGAGGATGGCTCTGCTGGCGATCGTCCTGGGCAAGGCCTGAGGCCCCGGGGGAGGCCAAGACTCGGGGTTGCGCATGATGTGGATCGGTCGCCCGTTGCAGGACTGAATGGAAAGCTTCTTCTCGCTGCTGGAAAAACGCGTGGATGACTGCTCCTCGCTGTTGTGCGTGGGGCTGGACCCCCACGCCGATGATCTGCCCGCGCCCACAGCCGGGGCGGCCCGGGAGTTCTGTCTGCGCCTGATCCGGGCCACGGCACCCTACGCCGCGGCCTTCAAGCCCAACGCCGCATTCTTTGAGGCCCTGGGCGCGGACGGCTGGACCGCGCTCAAGGCCGTGGTCGACGGGGCGCGCGCCGAATCCGAGCGGGTTGGATCACGCGTTCCGGTGATCTTGGACGCCAAGCGCGGCGACATCGCTTCCACGGCCGAAGCCTACGCACGCTCAGCCTTCTCCATCCTTGGCGCGGACGCAATCACCCTCAGTCCCTACCTGGGGAGCGACTCCATCGAACCCTTCCTGCGCGACCCGCAGAAGGGGGCCTTCCTGTTGTGCAAGACCAGCAATCCGGGCTCCGGTGACCTCCAGGACCTTCCGGTCGCGGCCGGGCCGGCAGGAAGCGTGCCTCTCTACCGGCGGGTGGCGCAGCTGGCCTCGGAGTGGAATTCCCAGGGCAATGTTGGGATTGTTGTCGGCGCCACCTATCCGGATACGCTGGCCGAACTGCGTCAGCAGGAGCCGGATCTGTGGTTCCTGGTCCCCGGCGTGGGTGTTCAGGCAGGGGATCTCGGTGCTGCCGTCGCCGCGGGATTGCGCCGTGACGGCCGGGGCCT
>DATIPW010000221.1:0-14997 GCA_035471605.1 Anaerolineales bacterium
GAACTCTACCTTCTGGCCTTCCAGGAGCTTGCGGAACCCTTCGCTCTGGATTGCCGAGTAGTGGACAAATACGTCAGGACCACCATCCCGAGAGATGAAGCCGTAGCCCTTCTCCGCATTGAACCACTTGACCGTTCCGACGATACGCTCGGACATTACATTGCCTCCTTCTGGCAACAAAGAAAAGAAATTTCGCGATGATGTCGCACGTTCGTCGGTCGCTCAAAACGAAATGACCCGGCCCAAAGCCCTCGGGTCACCCAGTCCTGGTTCCAAACGATAACGTACTGGCATCAAGCTATGCGATAATAAGGGCAATCGCCCCAGACGTCAAGGCTCTCATGTGGGCCTTAACTGGCATCCGGCCGACTTGTCGGATGCCGGCGGGGCATCAGACCCGCTCCCAAACAACCCACTGGGGGTGTGGAGGCATCCCTCGTCCCACTTCCGCCTTTGAAGTGGACCCTTGATGATGTAGGGATGGCCGCTGCCCGGCAGGTCATGGTACGCGTGCCCGAACTCGCGGGAAAAACCCTGGGCGCATCTGAGATCCTGACTGCACCACTGTGTGAAGAATCCTTGCACGGGGTGCTACGCCACCGGCACAGGTGGACCCCGGGCCTGCTCCCTTCGCAGCTGACCCACCTTCGGCGGCAGCTGGCTACCGGCATGGAGCGGGCCTTGCGGGGATTTGTCGTGGAGTTTCCTCCCGCGCCCGCCTATCCCGTCGAGATATCTGCGGAGGCATACTTGCCAGGCTCAAGCGACGGTATCCCACACCACGGGGCGGCGATCGAGAGGACGCTGCTGCTCAGCATGGCGAACAGCAACCCGGCGCCGGATGCTCACAAGAAGTTCTTCGAGGACGGGCTCCTGGCGGACTCGGCCTGCGCCCACCGTATCGCACTTGTGGAGAGCTACTTGGCGTCCGGGGAGACGCTTCTGTATCCGCGGCATGCCACCGCGCGGGCCTGGCCGTACTCGATTGAAGGACAGCTGAGATTTGTCTTTGGGCGTTGGAGCGCAGTCCTCGACACCGCCCTGTTGGAGATGGCCTGCGGGCTGCGGAACATGCTCGCGCGCAGACAACAACCAGAGGCGTTGAAGTGATCACCCGGTGGACACCCCCTGTTCCGGACTACCAAAGTGAGCCTGAGGAGGCGCGCTTCAGTTCAGACCGTGAATGGATGCGGGGCTTGGCCCTGATTGCCAAGAACACCCATGTGTGGCTGCAGCAGCTTTCGCGCAAGCACAAACGTAAGATCGCGACCTTGGCGGAGATCCCTGACGAAGAACTGGATGAGCTGGCCCAGCAGGGCATGACGGGATTGTGGCTGATTGGGCTGTGGGAGCGCAGCCGGGCTTCGGAACGAATAAAGCAGCGCATGGGGCAGCCGGAGGCCGCGGCCTCCGCCTACTCCATCGCCGACTACTCGGTCGCGGCGGAGTTGGGCGGCTGGCACGCTCTCGCCAGCCTGCGCGATCGCGCACGCCAGCGCGGCATCCGCCTGTCTGCTGACATGGTGCCCAATCATATGGGCATCGACTCCACGTGGGTGATAGAGCACCCGGAGCGCTTTCTCTCCGTGGGCCAATCGCCCTACCCTGCGTACTCTTTCAACTCCGAGAACCTGAGTGGTGATGAGCGTGTGGAGATCCACCTGGAGGACCACTACTACGACCGGACGGACGCGGCCGTGGTGTTCCTGCGAAGAGATAGGCGCACGGGCCGCCAACTCTACGTCTACCATGGCAACGACGGTACCGCATACCCCTGGAATGATACGGCTCAGCTTGACTACTCCCGCGCGGACGTGCGCGAGGCTGTGATCCAGACCATCCTGCACGTGGCACGGAATTTTCCCATCATCCGCTTTGATGCGGCAATGGCACTTACCAAGAAGCACATCCAGCGGCTCTGGTTCCTCGAGCCGGGCGCCAGCGACGCCATCCCCTCGCGGTCTGAGCATGGGATGAATCGGGCCCAGTTTGAGGACGCCATGCCCGAGGAGTTCTGGCGGGAGGTGGTGGATCGGGTGGCGGCGGATGCCCCCGATACGCTGCTGTTGGCGGAGGCATTCTGGCTGCTGGAAGGGTTCTTCGTCCGCACCCTGGGCATGCACCGAGTCTACAACTCGTCGTTTATGCACATGATGCGCGACGAAGAGAATGCGAAGTACCGGCAGCTGCTAAAGAGCACGCTGGAGTTTGATCCGGAGATCCTCCAGCGCTACGTCAACTTCATGAGCAATCCGGACGAAAAGACGGCCCTTGAGCAGTTCGGCAGGGGAGACAAATACTTTGGGGTTTGCACGCTGATGGCCACGCTGCCGGGCACGCCCCTGTTTGCACACGGTCAGATCCAGGGGCTGCGCGAGCGCTATGGCATGGAGTTCCGTATGCCGCGGCTTGAGGAGCAGCCAGATACGGATCTTCTGTGGGGCCATGAGTGCAGGATCTTCCCGCTGTTGCGCCGCAGGAGCCTTTTCGCCGGCGCCGAGCAGTTCCACCTCTTTGATTTCACGACCCAGAGCGGACGGACAAATGAGAACGTCCTGGCCTACTCCAACCGGCATCACGGGGGGCGGGCACTCGTTCTCTTTCACAACAAGCCCTCCAAGGCGCGGGGCTGGGTGCGCATCTCGGCTGCCGCCCCGAACCAAGGCTCAAGACGACGGCGACAGAATTCGCTGGTCGAGGCGCTGGATCTGCCGCCATCCGGCTTCGCGACGTTCCGTGACTACGCTACCGGGCTCGAGCACATCCGCGACTGCGCTGAGCTGGGACGAACGGGGCTGTACGCCGAGTTGGGCGCGTACCAACACCATGTCTTTTTGGATTGGAAGATCGTCTTTGGAGACGTTTGGGGCGCTGCCTGCCGAAAGCTGAACGGCGCCGGCGTAGAGTCTCTGGAAAGCGTACTTGATGGAGCAAGCAGCGGCGAGGTGGCCGCGCGGACCTCGTCAGGCCCCATGACGGGCGTTCATCAACCGAAACCTGAGGAAGCCGCAACGGAAGCTGTGGTTGCGACACGTCCGAGGAGGAGGGGTGGAGCCAAGACAAGGGCGAAGAAGACGGACAGCGAGAGGACTGGCGCCAGATATCCTGCTGCCGGGGCGAGGACAGCCAAGAAGAGCAAGACTCGCCGCGACACTGGCGGCAAGCATAGTGCCCCGAGGGTCATTAGGGGCAAGCTTGGGAAAGCCTCGAAAAGGAAACCGAAGACGGAGACCAAAGAACGATCCCGGCACCGCGGCAAGTAGGGATGGATGCTCGCGCTGTTTGCTCGGCGGCCCGCCGTTTGGAAGTGACAGATGCCTGGGGTCGATGCAGGCCAGCTGGCCCGTGGTGGGGTGCCTGGCCAATCCGTTGCACGCGATAGAATGTTCGCCATGCGCTGGGTATATCTCTCGCCGCATCCGGATGACGCTGCATTGTGCGCCGGAGGGCTGATATTCGAGCAGGTACTTGCCGGCGAGATTGTCGAAATCTGGACATTGATGTCAGGTGTGCCAAAAGGCGCCAGGCTCTCAGAATTCGCCGCAGAAATGCATAGCAAGTGGTCGACAACAAGTGCCGAGCAGACGGCGCATCTCAGGCGTGAAGAGGACCGGCGGGCCGCACGCATCCTGGGTGCAAAGATCGTGCACTTCGATTTCATGGACGCCATTTATCGCACGGCGCCAGACGGCACCGCCCTGTACGGCGATCCGGTCGGAGCCCCCCTGCATCCGGACGACGCGGCGCTCAGCTTGCAGATCAGAGAGGTGCTTGCTGCTCGGCTGGAGAGCCATGCCAGGATCGTATCTCTGCTGGGAATAGGTGACCACGTTGACCACGTTATTGTGAGAAGCGCAGTTGAAAAGACCGGGTTGCCGGTGCACTACGTTGCCGATTTTCCGTATGTCCTCAGGCACCCGCAGTCGCTGCACGCCAAGGCGGGTGGATTGGGATTGACCTGGAAAGCGATTTCTGAGGCGGGAATCGCCGCATGGATCGCGGGCGTGGAGGCCTACGGGTCGCAACTTGGAGCCGTGTTTGAGGAACTGGAGCCCCGAACGGCGATCCGGGACTACTGCCAGCGCAACCGGGGCGTGCGCGTATGGCATGGCGCTGGTCTTGATTCCGGCGGCGAACCGTGATATAGTCCAAGTGCCTTTGGATGGACCAAAGGAGCCTATTGCATCCCGGCTGGGATGCAAATTCTTCTATTGTAGGACAATGCATGATGGCGACCAAGTTTCTCACCAAGGAAGGCTTTCAGAAGCTCCAGGATGAGCTCGATCACCTCAAGACGGTCAAGCGGCAGGAGGTCGCCGACCGCCTGCATGAGGCGATGGAAGGCGGCGAGCTGATTGAGAACGCTGAATATGAGGCCGCCAAGAACGAGCAGGCGTTCGTAGAGGGGCGCATTCAGGAGTTGGAAATGCTCTTGGCGACGGCACGGGTCATAGAACCGGATGCGGGCAACCACCCGGCGGGCGTAGTCGCGATTGGCTCTACCGTCACCATTCAGGAGCAGGGCTTCGACGCGGAGACCTACACCATCGTGGGCGCGGCGGAGGCCAACCCCCAGGAGGGAAAGATCTCCAACGAATCGCCAATTGGCAAGGCGATTCTTAATCGGGAGATCGGTGATAGCGTGACGGTCGAGACGCCGGGCGGCATGTACAAGGTGAAGATCATCAAAGTCAAGTAGAGGCGGCCGGTGCGGCGCGCCGAAACACGGATGCAACGGCTCCGCGCACCTTCGTCCCAGCTGGGGCGGGCCGCGGGGCCGTTTGCTTTGTCCCGCCGGGCTGGTGCAAAGCGGTGGATGGTCGCCGCGGCGCCCGGCTGGCTTGGGCGATTCGACGCCGATACAGCTGGACGGGGTTTTTGAAAACATAGCTAGGATCGCAGCCATGACCGAATACACATCATTGGAGCGGATACGCCTGCAGAAGATCGACGACTTGCGAGCAGAGGGTATCGATCCCTACCCGAGTCGGGCGACGCGCACGCACACGAGCGCAGACGCGATCGCGCAGTTCGAGGCGGCTGAGAAATCCCAAGGCGAGGTGCGCGTCGTTTTGGTGGGCAGGATTCGTGCGGTGCGACCCATGGGCAAGCTCTCATTTGCCCACATTGAGGACGGCGCAGGCAAAGTCCAGCTGTTCTTGCGCACCAATGAATTGGGCCAGGAACGCGTCGATTTCTTCAACCGCATGATTGACATCGGTGACTTCATCTGCGCGTCGGGAAGGATGTTTCGGACGAAGACCGGCGAAGTCACCCTGCAGGTGGAGGAATTCAGCATGCTGGCCAAGGCCGTGAGTCCGCTACCGGCCGCCAAGGATGAGACTCAGCCTGACGGCACCGTGGTGCGGCATGCGGCATTGGAGGATCCTGAGCTAAGGGCCCGGCAGCGGTATGCCGACCTGGCCGTCAATGCAGAGGTTCGAAGCGTGTTTCGCCGGCGGGCGGCAGTCATCCGCGCCCTGCGCGAGTTCCTGGATGACAGAGGCTTCCTGGAGGTGGAGACGCCCATCCTGCAGCCGCTGTATGGCGGAGCCGCGGCGCGCCCCTTTGTCACTCACCACAACGAGCTGGAGCAGGATATGTACCTGCGCATCTCGTTCGAGCTGTATCTCAAGCGTCTGCTGGTCGGCAACTTGGAGCGTGTCTACGAGATCGGCCGCGACTTCCGCAATGAAGGTCTTTCGTTCAAGCACAATCCTGAATTCACACAACTGGAGTTCTATTGGGCCTATGCTGACTACGAGCAGGTGATGGAGCTCACTGAGCAGATGGTCTCTGTCGTGGTGCAGCGCGTCCTGGGTACCCAGACCGTCAACTATCAGGGCCAGGAATTGGATTTCGCGCCGCCGTGGCGCCGGCTGGAGCTCCGGGGGGGCCTCAAGGAAGCCTGCGGGATAGATATTGCCGAGCACCCCAACTCGGACTCGTTGCGGAGAGCTCTGAGCAAGGCTGGCAAGGCCGCTGATCCCAAGGCCACCCGAGGAAAACTGATCGATTTCATGTTGGGCGAGTTTCTTGAGCCGACGCTGATCCAGCCCACCTTTCTGTTCGACTATCCTCGTGATATTTCGCCGCTGGCAAAGTCCAAACCCGGGGACCCGCTGACGGTGGAGCGCTTCGAGGCGTATGTTGCCGGTTTCGAGCTTTGCAACGCCTTCACCGAGCTGAATGACCCCTTGGATCAGGAACGGCGTTTCCTGGAGATGGCTCGGGACTACGCCGCTGAGGATACAGAGAAACACCCGATGGACGAGGACTACCTGCGCGCCATGCGCTACGGCATGCCGCCCAACGGCGGCTTTGGAATGGGTGTCGACCGGCTTGTAATGCTGCTGACCGACAGTCATTCCATTCGTGATGTACTGCTCTTCCCGGCGCTCAGGAGGGAACGCGACTAGTACGAGTGCAGCAAGCGGAAGCGAAAACACCGCGCTGGAGGCCCATTTCCGGGCGACGAGGATGGCTGGTGGCAGTTCTCGCGCTGGGACTGTGACCGACATGCGGGACACGTCGCGAGTCGATCGCGCGTCCCGACTTCGCGTGCATCTGTGGGCGCCTTGGCTCGGCCTGTTCCCTCCATGCAAGGGCAGCAAACCGTGCCGGCGAGCGGCTCACATGGTGCGGAGGCATTGATCCCATGAGCAAGAGCACGCACGCCGTGATGCGGGCAAGCCTTGAGGACGAACTTAACGGTGCGCACCTGTATGAGGCTCTCGCCACCGCTGAGCACGACAAACGCCTGGCGGAGGTCTTTCGCCGGATGGCCAGGTCAGAGCGCAAGCACGCCGCGGTTTGGAGGCAACGTCTCAAGCGGGCCGGGGCTTCCATACCGAACTTCAGGCCCGGTTGGCGCACTGTGGTGCTTGCATGGTGCGCGCGGCGCTTCGGGCCAGGTGCGGTGCTGCCCGCGATCGCCGGCATGGAGCACAGGCATTCTGGCAAGTATGCCAGCATGTCGGATTCAGGAGCGATGTCGGCTGACGAACGATCGCATGCGCTTTTGCTGCGCCAAGCCGCCGGCACCATGGCGGGGGGCTTGCACGGGGCCGAAGTGGCGCAGCTTGAGGGCCGGCACCGCGCCGGCGGCGGCAACGCCTTGCGCGCGGCAGTCTTGGGTGCAAACGATGGTCTCGTCTCCAACCTGAGCCTGGTGATGGGCGTGGCAGGCGCCGAGCTTGCGAATACTTCCATTCTGATAACGGGCCTGGCAGGACTGCTCGCAGGCGCATTCTCGATGGCCCTTGGCGAGAGGCTTTCGGTGCAGAGCTCGCGTGAGCTCTATCAGCACCAAATCGAAGTGGAGCAAGCCGAGATTCTTGCCGATCCGGAGGAGGAACGGGAGGAGCTTGCGCTAATCTACGAGGCGCGTGGTCTTCCGCCTCGGGAAGCGCGGCGGCTGGCGGCTCAGATCAGCCGTGATCCACGCGTCGCTCTACATACCCTGGCCCGCGAGGAACTGAATGTTGACCCCGCCGAGCTGGGTGGTTCGGCCTGGGTGGCGGCCGGCGCATCGTTCCTCTTGTTTTCCCTGGGCGCGATCATCCCGGTGCTCCCTTTTGCTCTCCTCCGGGGGCCCCAGGCCGTCTCCGGCAGCCTGCTACTGAGCGGCATCGGTCTGTTCGCCATCGGCGGCGGCATAACTCTTTTCACCGGGCGCAACTTCCTGTCTTCTGGCGCGCGGCAGGTGCTGGTCGGGTTTGTTGCCGCTGCCGCAACCTTTGGCCTTGGACGACTGATCGGGGCCAACCTCGGTGGATAGATCCCGAATTCTGGACTGCGAGAGGCACAGCGCAGCCGATGTGGTCGGCGTGGAGGTCACTCAGATTCCCGTTTGCCGCCTCTGTAAAGAAGGAAGCCAGCCTCGCGTGAACGGAGCCGAAACGGTATGAAAACGAAGCCTGCTTTCCAAGCAGCGGCGACGATCCTCATCGTCGTCACAATCACAGCCTGCTCCGCGGGGGCGCTGCCGGCGAGACTCTTCGCGGAACCGACGAGTACTAGCTCGCCGACCCCGGCACCCCGAATCACCCGCACCACAGTCCCATCCCCCAGCCCAAGCCCGGAGCCTTCGATCACGCCCACCTACACTCCCCGGCTGCCGCAGTGGCCACGCCTCGAAGTGGGTGACACGGGCCTGTTGGAGGTTTTCGCGTTGGAGCGCCTGCTGCGCTACCACGATTTCCCGGTGATAGCCGACGGCCGATTCGACGAGGAGACGCTTGCCGCTGTGCGTGCAGCTCAGGCGGCCTGGGGCCTGCCCGTCGACGGGGTAGTGCGGCCGGCCACCTGGGAGGCCCTGGTTCAGGACCTCAGTGTACGGCCTGGGGACAGGGGCGAGGCCGTCCGTGCGGCCCAGTACCTGCTTGACAAGTTCAGGAATCCCGTCGGGATTGATGGCGTTTTTGGCCCGGAGGACGTAGCCGCCCTCCAGATCTTTGAGACTGGCGTTGGATTGCAGCCAGACGGCGTGATTGATGCCATCACCTGGCGGGCGCTGGTGGCCGTGAAACCTTCCATCGAGCCGGCAATGAGCAATCCCTAGCAACGCCGCGATACCGGAAGCTGCGCACGCATCCGGTATACACCGGACAGCCGCTTGAGCGGCCTGCGCTTTCGGCAGCGCATGCGCCACGAATTTTCGGCCGCGCCCCTCATGATAGAATGGCCTCAATGGATGAATCCGCCCTGATCCAGGATGCACAACGCGGCGATCTGGACGCGTTCAACACGCTCGTTCTGCGCTACCAGGACCTGCTCTTCAATACCGCCCGCCGCATCCTTGGAGACGAAGAACTTGCTGCAGATGCCACGCAGGAGGCTTTCCTGTCCGCCTTCCGTGGGCTCATGACGTTTCGCGGCGGTTCGTTCAAGGCCTGGTTGATGCGAACAGTGACCAACGCGGCGTACGACGAACTTAGGCGGCGCAAGCGGCGTCCAGCGACAGCCCTCGAGCCAGGCAGCGATGATGCGGATGTTGCAGAGGAGCCGCGCTGGCTCGCTGATCCGGGCCTTTCCCCGGAGCAGGCGGCCGAAGCCCTTGAGCTCGAGCATGCCATGGAGCACTGCCTCCAGGGCCTCCCCTTCGACTATCGCACGGTGGTCGTCATGGCCGATATTGAGGGATTGGACTACTCAGAAGTCGCCGCCGCAGTTCGGGTGCCCCTCGGTACGGTGAAATCGCGCTTGGCGCGGGCCCGCCTTCGATTGCGTGACTGCCTGCGAGCGTTTGAGGAACTTCTACCCGCCGTGTTTCGTCTACAGGACGAGCCCACTTCGTGAGTCTGATGAGATTCCAGGATGCCGAAACCCTTTCCGCGTACCTCGACGGGCAACTGAGCGCCGTTGAGACTGCCCGGGTTGAGGCGCGCCTGGCACTGGATTCCGGCCTGCGACAGGTGTTGGATGACCTGCGGGTGGCCAGAGGCCTGCTTGGGCAGGCCAGGCGGCGTACAGCCCCGCGAAATTTCATGCTGAGCGCGCGCGATCCCCGAGTGCGTGCCCCGCAGCCGCGAGCTGTGCCGGCTCTGGCCTATGCGGGGGCCCTGGCTTCCCTGCTATTCGTGTTGAGCATTACCGTGAATCTCGTGATGCCTGCGGCCGGCGCAGCGTATATGGCTGCTCCGGCAGTTGGCATGGGCGGCGGCATGGCAGGCGGGGATGGGGCAGCGCTGCCTCAGGTTGAAGCACCTGAGCAATCATTTGAGATGGCCCCGGCGGCGACACCTGAGATGGAAGCACCGATGGCGCCGTTCGGCGCCGCTGCACCGACCGTGGAACCCCTAGCCAAGGCAGCCCCGCCTGAAGCAGCGGCTGCTCCTGAGCCGCAGCAGGAGGCACCGGCACCGATTCCGAATCTGTGGCTGCAGCTGTTCGCGCTTGCGGCCGTTCTGCTGGGCATCCTGTCCTGGTATCTTGAGCGGTACACACGACGCCGATTCCACAGCAAATCGCCTGGCAAGTGAACCACCCCGGCCGAGTGGCACAGGCGAGACCGACTGGCGTACATCTGCCCGCGTCTCCCGACCTTGGGGCCACGGGTGTCGCCCCCAACCGTCCTGAGAGGCCGTCGAAGCAAGTGAGGTGGAAACCATGCATGCGCCGAAGCGCGTTCTGCAAGACGCCCCCCCTGCCGCCGCCTGAAGACTACCCGTCTGGCTAGAGGCTTTGGGTGTTCGATCCGCGCTATTGCCCCATGTGCACCCATGCGCTGACGTCCGCCAGGCAATTCGGACGCATGCGCCCTACCTGCCCGAACTGCGGCTGGATCCACTTTGCGGATCCAAAAGTGGCGGCCGCAGCCCTGCTGCAGGATCTTGACCGCGTCTTGCTCGTCCGGCGCATCAATGAACCGTGGCGCGGTCGCTGGACACTGCCCGCCGGATTTGTCGAGCGGGGCGAGGACCCGCGGCAGACTGCAGAGCGCGAGTGCCTTGAGGAGACCGGCCTGCGCGTGCGCGCCACCCATGTGATGGACGTGATCGCCGGCCGCGAGCATGCGCGTGGCGCGGACTTCGTGATCGTCTACTTTGCAGAGATAGTTGCAGGTGAGCTGATGGCGGGAGATGATGCTGACCGCGTGGAGTGGTTTGATTGGAATCATCTGCCTCCCCTGGCATTTCACGCGACCGAGGCGGTGCTGCAGTCAATTGCCAGGGAGAGGGCGGGGAGGGCCTAGCTCGCCTAACCGCCCGCCCAGGGGATTGCTTTCTCTTGCAGTGAACTAGCTCGAGTGCCAATGCCCTTGCGGGGCTCTTCGGTGTTCGCCGGCCCGGTCGAGGATGCGTTGAGTTCAGGCTCTCAGGACCACAACATTTCTTGCGATTGATGTTTGCCCCCCGGCGGCAGGCCCGCGGCCAGCAGGCGTTGTTGTTCGACTGTGCTCCACAGTAATCCCGGCAGGCCCTCTTCAGAGTACCGCCGGGTGCCGCACCACAGTTGCCGCCTGATGCAGCCGGGCACCCTATGCTAGAATCCACTCATGGCGATGAACCTGCGACCTTCCCCGATCGCGGGCTCGTGGTATGAAAGCGAGCGCAAAGCGCTTGCGCGCGAAGTGGATGGCTATATGGATGCCGCGCAACTGCCGGTGCTTGCTGGCGAAGTGATGGCAGTGATTGCACCGCACGCAGGACATCGCTACTCCGGGCCGGTGGCAGGATTTGCCTTCGCTGCTGTGCGTGGCACGGCACCCGAGTTGGTGGCGGTACTCTCACCTTTCCACAATTTTCATCACTCCCCCCTGCTGACAGCAGATCACGATGCGTACGCCACGCCGCTTGGCACTGTCGACATTGACCGCCTTGCCCTGGAACAACTCGCAACCAAGTTGGCGGCGGCGGGTGGGCCGGAGATAACGCGCATCTCCAATGATCCAGAACATTCTCTTGAGATCGAACTGCCCTTCCTGCAACGCGCTCTTGCCTCGGCGTGGAGCCTTCTGCCCATCATGGTCCGCACACAAGACGCCTCAGCCTGCCGGCTACTGGGCAAGGTCCTGGCGGAGGTATTGCAGGATCGGAGTGCGCTGCTGGTGGCCAGCACGGACCTCTCCCACTATCACGATCAACAGACGGCGCTCTCGCTTGACCGGGCCTTGCTAACGCAGGTGGAGGCCTACGAGCCGGCCTTGCTGTTTGATCTCGAGCGCAGCGGGCGGGGCTCGGCCTGCGGCCTCGGTGCCATGGCAGCAGTGATGTGGGCAGCGCGCGATATGGGGGCGGACAGAATCGAGATATTGCGCCATGCGACTTCGGGCGACGTAACCGGTGATTTCTCGGCTGTCGTGGGATACGGCGCGGCGGCAATCCTGAAAACCCACTGAGCTCATGGCTGCCTTTGCTCGAGTTGCCATAAACGTCCCGTCGCTGACGGGCGTTTTCATCGATGGCGCTCAGGAGGTCCATGAGCGTTCGCTTCTGGCTTTTGACTATTCCGTGCCGGAGGCGCTCCAGGCGGATATCCGCCCAGGACATTTGGTGCTGGTCCCATTCGCCAATCGCACCGTTCAGGCGGTTGTGCTGGCCCTTCCCGCCCAACCGGCGGTGTCGAAAACTAAGACCATCCTGCAGTTGGTAGACCCGGTCCCTGCACTGACTCCGGCGCAGGTCGGGCTTGCGGAGTGGCTCGCGGCGCGCAGCCTGTGCTCCATCAGCGCCATCATCGGATTGTTCCTGCCGCCAGGGCTAGCCCAGCAGGCCGATACTCTGTACGAGCTCACGCCTGCCCCACCGGGTGCAGCGGAAACCCAGACTGGCAGACGGCTTCTTCAACTCCTGGAAACACGCGGCCCCTTGCGCGGCCGGCAGATTGATCGTTCTCTGCCGCGGGTAGCTTGGCGCAGGACGGCCCAACGCCTGGTGCAGCGGGGTGTGCTGACTGCTGCATCCGTGCTGCCACCCGCAAGCGTGCGACCGAAGTTTGTCCGCACAGCGGAGCTTGCCGTTTCACCGGCCGTTGCTCAGGCTGCCTTGGGCGATCTGGGTAGTACCGAAAAAACGCGCGCCAGGCGCCGAAAGGCACTTGAGTACCTCGTGCATCGGCCCGAGGCCGTCAATGTCTCCTGGCTCTACGCCGAGAGCCGATGCACGCTGGCGGATCTGCAGGAATTGTCCGAGCGGGAATTGATCGTTCTGCGCGAGCAGGAGGTGTGGCGCGATCCGTTGAGCCAGACATCGGCCGACGCCGGGGCCGCCCCGCCGAAACCGGCGGCTGTGCTGCTCACGGCTGAGCAGCAACAGGCTTGGAAGACGATCCAGGCCGCACTTGCGGATACCGCGGCCGGCAGGGAGCAGAAGCCTTTGCTGATCCAAGGCGTGACAGGCTCGGGCAAGACGGAACTGTACTTGCGCGCGGCCGCGGAGGTGGTCCGCCGAGGTCAGCAGGTGATACTTCTGGTCCCGGAGATCGCCCTCACGCCGCAAACGGTGCAGAGATTCCGAGTCGGCTTCCCCGGCCAGATCGGATTGATCCATTCCGGTCTCTCGGAAGGCGAGAGGTACGACACCTGGCGCCGGGCTCGCCAGGGAGGTCTGAATGTGATCATCGGACCTCGCAGCGCGCTATTCTCTCCGCTTCCGAGGCTGGGGCTCGTGGTGGTGGATGATTGCCACGACTCATCCTACCATCAGGCGGCTCCGCCTTTCTACGACGCCGTGGCCGCCGCGCAAGCGTACGCGCGCCTGTGTGGTGGCGTGTGCATCATGGGCTCCGCTACCCCGAGCGTGGTACAGCGACATGCGGCCGACATTGGGGAGTCCGTTCGAATCGAGCTGAAGCAGCGCGCGGCCCCGCAGGGCGCCGCATTGCAGTCGCTGCCCTTGGAACTCCCGCTGGTGCGCGCGGTGGATATGCGCGAGGAACTCAAGGCCGGCAACCGCAGCAGCTTCAGCAATGAGCTCACGCAAGCGCTGAAGCTGGCGCTACGCGCCGGAGAGCAGGCCATCCTTTTTCTCAACCGACGCGGCACGGCCGCACACGTCTTCTGCCGGAATTGCGGCTTTGTCGTCAAATGCCCCCGCTGCGATACCCCGCTGACCTATCATGTTTCCTCGAACGAGAAGCTGCTCTGCCATCACTGCGGCTACGAGAGAAAGATGGTTGGCACGTGCCCCGAATGTCGAAGCCTGGACATCCGTGCATACGGCTTGGGTACCGAAAAAGTGGAGGCGGAGATCCAAAAGATTGTTCCCGGTGTGCGTACTTTGAGATGGGATTGGGAAACGACCCGCAAGAAGGGGGCCCACGAGCTGATCCTGCAGCACTTCGCGAATGGTCGGGCCGACATCCTGATAGGCACCCAGATGCTGGCGAAGGGGCTGGATCTGCCACGCGTCACCCTGGTCGGAATCGTGATGGCCGATGTGGGTCTCTTTCTTCCGGATCCCTTCGCGCCCGAGCGAGTATTTCAGTTGCTGACGCAGGTGGCGGGTCGGGCAGGCCGCTCCACGCGCGGCGGACGAGTGATTCTCCAGACGTTTGCCCCTGAGCACTATGCCATTGCGGCTGCCAGCCGGCACGATGCTAGTGGATTTCATGACTACGAAGTGGCCCAGCGGAGGCGGCTCGGGTTTCCGCCGTTCACGCGCCTGCTGCGGCTTGAATACCGGCATCACCAGGCATTCAAGGCAGAGGAGGCAGCGCGTTCAATGGCCGCGCGGCTGCATCCCAGGGTGGCGCGTGCAACTGGAAAGCAGGCTGCGATGATCGGCCCCGCGCCCTGCTTCTTCTCCAAGTTGGATGGCAGGTATCGCTGGCAGATCGTTCTGCGCGGAGCAGATCCAGGCGCCTACCTCGAGGGACTGCGCCTCTCGGATTGGCGCATCGAGGCCGATCCCGTGAGTTTGCTATAATGCCCCCGGGCTGTGGGCGGGCCCTGCGGCCGCCGAGCTTGTCACACAACACTCCTGCAGCGGCGACCTGTGGAATTGCAGCCGCAGCTCACTGGACATCACCCTGGAGGGGAGGATAGCGTGGTGCGGAGTTGGGCAAGAGATTGGCGCTTCCTGCCGCAATTCTGGCCAGAAGGGCATCCAACGATGGCGACCTGCTCAGTTCCTGCCGTCACGCGCTCATTCCCAGCAGGTCAGTCTCGCCGTGTGCTTTCGCAGGTGGTGCGCCAGTCGGGAACTCCCAGATGGCGACTGGCCGACCACACCGGCCTCTTCCTGGGGGCACGACCCCTGGAGCCAAGCCGGCTTGTGGGCGTTTCCGCACCGATCGCTGCATCTGCAGCCGTGCACGCTGCTGCTCGGGGGGAGTAGTGCGGTTCCATGTCAGGTCCTGAACCGGAAAGACGCCGCGAGTTGGTCTCCTGGGACGAAATCGATCGCCTGGTTGACCATCTGTTGCCGCAGTTCCGCCGCGAGTTTACGGCAATGGTCATCATCACACGGGGCGGCATCGTTCCGGGAGGCATGCTGGCGGAGGCCATGGACATCACTCACATCCTGACCGCCGCCGTTGATTTTCCCGCTCAAT
>DATIPW010000222.1:0-1651 GCA_035471605.1 Anaerolineales bacterium
AGATCAAGTTCATGGGCGGGTCCGCGGAAGTACGGACGGGCAATCCACGGCGTCCTCTCTGGGCACCAGCAGTTGGACCTTTACCTCATTCAAGGTGTCCAGTTCTTCATAGTAGCACAGCACCGGCCTGGCCACCCATTCAACCCATGCGTTGTTCTCCTCGCCGAAACCGTATTCCCGGTCCTTGATCGGCGTGCGGAGGGGACTGCTCACCAAAAGAGCGAAGCGTTTGGCAGCCAAGTCACGGTAGAACGGATCGAAGTAACTCCGGTTTCCGCTCAACGCCTCGTCCATCAAGCGCTTCTTCTCGTACTCGGAAACGAGTTGCACGTTTCTCACATGCCCAAAAGTCATCAGCTGACGCTGGTCAAGGAATAAGATCGGTCCCACCCTCTGGGCTTCTGCGACTGTCCTCTGGATTTCATCCAGACTGGCCGCCACAGTTTCGGTGCCCGGCAACGAGCCAAGATCACGCGCCCGTTCCGCATCTACCAGAACTCGCAGCCATTCAGCGTCCTCTGCGAAGCTAATCGGGCGCAGCGCAAGCAGGGGTCCGTACGCGGGAAGGGTCACCGCAAGCGCCAGGCATAGCTGTGTCCACCAAGGGAGGATCCGACGGCCTTGACGCCACCCCTGTTCCGATGCGCGCCACAGGACCGCCGCGGCAAATACCATGCCGATCAGGAACATGTCAAGATTGTGCAGATCTCCGCCGCCTCCGATCTTGGCACTCACGATCAGTCCCACCACCAAGAAGGCCAACAGAGCCAGGATCAGCACCACCGCTTGTAGACGCGGCGGCCTCCAGTAGTGTTTGGCCGCGTAGACGAGCACCACAGCCAGCGGTACCACAGCCCGCGCCAAGCCCAGCACGATGCCCTGGCCATAGGTCGCATTCGGCAGCAGCCGGTACCAAAGAAGTTGCTGGCTTGTCGAGACGACGGCACTTGACTCCACGCCGGCCCCGCTCCACACAACGACACCACTGTACGCGAGGGCACTGCCCAGCAGTCCGCTCAGTCCCAGCACGATCGCTCTTCTCCGTCCGTGGTTTGGCTGATCATCCCGGCCAGGACCGATGGCCCCAAGTTCTATCATGACGGCCCAGATTGCCGGCGCGAACATCCATGTGAACCGGCTTGTCGCCGCAAAGTACCCCGCACCAATCATTAGCAAAGCGCCCCACAAAATCGACGCCCGCGTGCCCAATACGACGAGGATGGCGGAGATAACAAGCGGTGCATGGATGGGGCCCTGGTTGAGGAACACCAGTACCAGCAATGCTCCAAGAATCCAGGTCTGAGGACTAGTGACGCGACGCGGCCAGAAGGCCAGGAGACCCAAGAGCAGGTACGACAGGGTGGCGACTAGCGCCAACCAGATCCTTGCTGCCAGAATGGTGACCCCGGGCAGCAGGAAGGGCACGCCGCCCACCAGTTGTCTACCAGTGTCAAGATACGCGACCGGAGGCACGCCAGGGTCAAAGGAATACAGTCGTGTCCCGAAGAGCAGTGAGTAGTCCCACAGCCGGTTGCCTTCTGACCAACCCAGGGAGAACGGGTAGTCGGTAACCTCGGTCAGGCCCGCTCCCACCACAAGGGCCGAGCCGGACAATAGGACCGCCGTCATCAGACCACCGGCAGTCCATATT
>DATIPW010000223.1:0-2123 GCA_035471605.1 Anaerolineales bacterium
AGAGCATTATCGCGGGCGCCTGGGTCTGCAGCAGCGTGTGCTGCCCGCCTACCGGGTGCCGTTCTTCGACAGGCTGGCGTCGGCCTGCCAGGGCGGGCTGAGTGTCTTTGCCGGGCAGGCCAGGCGGCGGGAGGCCATCGCCGCAGGCCTGCCGAGCTTGGCGCGCTACACAGCCGCTTCGAACCTGCATATCCTTGGTGGGCCCTTGTATCTATGCGCGCAGCGCGGGCTGACAGCCTGGCTCGAGCAATGGAATCCCGATGCACTCATCGTGGAAGCCAACCCGCGCTATCTATCAACTCCGGCAGCCGTGCGCTGGATGAAAGCGCGAGGCCGTCCCGTGCTGGGTTGGGGAATTGGCGCCCCGCCGGTCTCAGGACTGATGAGAACCGCTCAGCAGGCGCAACGCGCGCAGTTCCTGCGGCAATTCAATGCATTGATCGCCTACAGCCGGCGCGGGGCGCGGGAGTATGAGCAGGCAGGCTTCCCGGCCGAGAGAGTGTTCCTGGCAGCCAACGCCGTCGCACCGGCGCCCGCGTCCAAGCCGGAGCGAGCGCTGCAGGCGGATCGCGCCGAGATCTTGTTCGTGGGCCGGCTGCAGCGCCGCAAGCACGTTGACCGGCTGCTGCGCGCCTGCGCGGAAATGCCGGAACCGAAACCTCAGCTGATTGTGGTCGGCGATGGACCCGAGCGCGCTCGGCTGGAGCTTCTGGCCCGGCAGGTGCACCCCATGACGGAATTCGCAGGCGCAAAGCATGGCCCGGAGCTGGAGCCCTTCTTCCTGCGGGCGCACCTGTTCGTCCTGCCGGGAACCGGCGGCCTGGCGGTGCAGGAGGCCATGGCGCATGCGCTTCCGATCATTGTGGCCCGGGGCGACGGCACGCAGGACGATCTGGTTCGCGCCGGGAACGGATGGCAGATCGCGGCGGATGACTACCCCGCGCTGGTCAGTGCGCTGCGCATCGCACTCGCCGACAAGGCCAGACTGCGGCGCATGGGCGAGGAATCTTATCGGATCGTTTCGGAGGAGATCAACCTGGACGCCATGCTCGGGGGTTTCCTGAAAGCGCTTAACACCCTGCGCTGACGGACCGAGCGCTCACGTCGCGGCGCCAAGTCTGACGGGCGGGAGCTTCGAAAGCCAACGATTGAGGCCGGAAAACACGGGGGACTCGCGCTTGTGTTCTGCGTCGCGCCACATCAGCCACAAGATCAGCATTGGCGCAGCCAGCCGCCCGAATGACCAGGGGAAGAAATCAAAGGTTGGCAGCAGGAATTCCAGCAGATAGGCGAAAGCGAACCACAGCCACTCGCCGGGGCGCTCAAGCCGTTTCAGCATCAGCAGGAACGGAAGCGCCAGGAAGATTCCGTGGTGTTCCCACACCACCGGTGCGCTCAGGGTCATCAAGACATACAGTGCGGGGATGGAATTCAGCAGCTGCGATCCCGGCTGCGGCGCGCCAAAGAACTGCAGGCTGCGCGCGCTGCGTCCCACCGCCCAAAGGGCGGCAGCCGCCAGCAGGGCCTTGGCCGCGTAGATCAGGCCGCGCGTCCAGGCCGGGCCCAAAGGCAGGAACTGCGCCGCCGACCGCACGAAGGAATCGAACGACGTGTCGTGGTAGATGGTGTTGTTGGAAAGCGCCAGGCCCTGCCAGTTCCGCAGGACATCTTGGAAGGGCCCGATTCCATCCGTCACCAGAGTGAGGCCCGCCACGACTGCCGCGCTGATTCCGAACCACGCCAGCCAGCGCCAATCCCGTTCCAGCAGGAAGGCGAGGACCAGCACCAGCGGTGAGCCCTTAAGGTTCACTGCCAACGCCAGCATCAGGGCGGAGAGGAAGGGGCGTCGCGGATAGAACAGCACGGCCAGCAAGATCAGGTTCAATGTATGCAGGTTGACCTGCACGTACACCAGTGTGCGCAGCAGGGGCGCATTGACCAGCAGGAAGGCCGTGGTCACAGCCGCCGCCAGCGGCCCGCCGAATCCGTAGCGTTCCAGGACGCGTTGCAGCAGGAAGAAGAACGCCACCAGCGAGACGAGGTTCAGCAGCCACAGCGCCAGGAAGAAGGTCTGCTCGCCCGCCGGGACCAGGAACTGCGTGAGGGTTGCCCACAAGGGAGGG
>DATIPW010000224.1:0-3233 GCA_035471605.1 Anaerolineales bacterium
GTCCTTCTCTTTCTCAAAGAAGGACATCGGAATGAGCATGGGAAACGCGGCGTTGACGTGTCCCGTGTCCTTGAATCGTCGATCCAGGGCGCTGCTCATGTTCTCCCAGAGTGTCCATCCATAGGGTCGGACGACCATGCAACCGCGCACGGGGGCATAGTCTGCAAGCTCGGCCCTAAGCACCAACTGGTTGTACCACTCGGAGAAGTTGCCGTCACGCGAGGGAAGCTTTTCATCAGCCATATTTCACCTTCTGCATACTAAGATTCGGGGCGCGCGCCGCGTCGGCGCTGCCAAGCCCACGCTTTCCAGGCTTTCCGGACAGGTGCTGGGCCTATGCTCCTCTGGCACCCCAGGTTTGGCCAACCCACCGGCCGGTGGCCGCCATCGCTGCTCCCCGGAACACGGCTTCCACGGTGCCCAAACATCCGATTCAAAGCAGCACCTTGTCGGCTTGGCGGGTGAGCATTTCTCTAAGTGCCTGCGCGTGGATGGAGGCCGCTATTGCATCGCGAGCTTGAGAGGGTCCGACCAAGGCTAGCTTCAACAGAACCTCACGCGGCCTACTTGTTGCAAAGAAAAAGCGGCTCGCCAGGTCTGGGAGCCGCTGCTTGGATGCGGTAACTCACCTATCCAGACCCAGTGCAAGCCATCCAACGCGGGAACGGGAATGCCTTCAGCCACATGCAAAACATTATACTCGATTTCTTCAGTTACAATCATCGCGTGATCCTCAATCTTGGTGATCGACTTGAGCAATCGCTCACAGCGCGTGACAGCCAAATACTGCGGCTCGTCTCCGAAGAGGCGGAACGACTGCAACTTCCTCTGTACATGGTGGGAGGCCTGCCGCGAGATCTGGTGCTGGGGCTCGGGCATTCAGATTTTGACCTGGTAGTAGAGGGAAGCGCCATCAGCCTCGCGCAGGCCCTGCGGGCGCGGCACAGTGGACATGTGACGGTGCATCGCAGGTTTGGAACGGCCAAATGGAACGTTGCGGGCATCGGTGCCGCCTCGGCAGGTTCCGGGGAGCTGCCAGCCCGGTACCGAAGCGCCGGGCTGGATTTGATTTCCGCACGCACCGAAACCTACCCCCGCCCTGCACATTTGCCCCAAGTTCACCCTGGGACTATTGAAGATGATTTGCGCCGCCGTGACTTCACCATCAACGCCCTTGCCATCCGCCTCGACGGTGCTCAGTTCGGCCAGGTTGTGGATCCGGTGGATGCCATTGGGGATATTCAGCGCCGAGAAATTCACGTGCTCCACGAAGGTTCGTTTCTGGATGATCCGACACGCATGTATCGTGCAATCCGCTACGAGCAGCGACTGGGGTTCAAGATCGGCGCGGAAACCCTGCGTCTGATGGTTGAGGCGCAGCGCCACGTAAAGGCACTGTCTGCTCACCGCGTGCGCAACGAGCTGGACCAGACCCTGCGTGAAACAGGGGCGCCTGCCATGATCAAGAGACTGTCCAAACTGGGCTTGCTGCGAGCCATCCACGTGGCGCTTCCAGCAGACGCGGCCAGCCTGCGCCGATTGGCGTCGCAGGACGCAAATCCCGCTTGGGCGGAAGGAGCCAGCGGTCTCAGGCGGGACACCGGGCGGATGTGGATGCTATGGTTGATGAGTCTTGCGCCGGCCCAAATCCGATCCGTGAGGCAACGATTGGAGTTCGACAACAGGTTGATGGAAGAACTGTTGGCATGTTCCCGATTGAGAGGAAGTCTGCGCAGGCTGGTAAGACTACGGCCCAGTACCATGACTCGGCACCTGGAGGGTCTGCCCGTGCTCGCCGTGGAGACCGTGGCAGGGACGCTGCCGGAAGGGCGGCCCAGGCGTCGCCTAGTAGAGTATCTGGGAAACTGGCGCAACCTGCGGCCCCACGCATCGGGGAAGGACCTCCGTGCGCTCGGGATCCCGCCTGGAAGTGAGTACCGGGCGATCCTGGAGAAGCTGCGGGCAGCCTGGATTGATGGCACGGTGCGCAGCGAAGCAGAGGAAGGCGTTCTGCTGCAAAGATTGGTGCGAAGACGCATCCCTCGCTTGAGTCGCTGACCCCAACCAAAGCCTCTGATGAGGAGGGGCACCGCCGAACTTTGGGGTGCCCGTCGCCGACGCCACCAACTGCGTTTTCTCCAATACTGAGTAGCACGGGACTCGCTTCTGGCGTGAATGTACGAACGCGAGCGCTCAGGCCATCTCGCTCCAGGAGCCCCGCGGAAAGGGCTCAAAACGCAGCCGCGGGCGGGCGCCAAGGTGGACACTCCCCCCACCACACCGCGCCTTTGCCGTTCAGCGGTGCGGATCTGCCCGGGCCGAAGTCCTCATTCCACGCTGTTCTCTTCCGTGGCGCCCAGTGCTGCCTCGCGAATCACCAATCAGGGCTCCGACCGGAAGTGCTCGAAAAGCGCTGCCCCCCTGAGACCTTGTGCCTCTGCCAGGAACTTGGAGATATCGATGCTGAGCCGCAGGCTTTCCGTGCTATCCCGGTAGAACTCAAACTCGACGCGGCCTGGGCGCGTTCCCGGAACCTCACTGTGTGGCAGCGTCTGAATCTCCTGCATCACCTGCAGGATAGCCGTGCCCATGGCAGTCTTGTCGCTGAGCGAATCAGCGGCCACGCGCACGCGGAAGTCGGTCTCCATTGCCAGGAAGGTCGTCGTGCCGTCATCATGGCGACAATCCTCTCCGAACGCGTAGGCGCTTGCGGTGAAGTCGCCGCCACTTTTGGCCAGTCCGCTATCGAGCTTCTTGCCGAGAGAGGGAAGCTCCCGCGTTGCCCAAACATAGTAGCAGCCGGCGGCGGTCGTGCCGGGTGTTCCGGAGCTGGACGGTATCGGGGCTTGTGTGGGTGGTGGCTCCGGCGTCTGTGAAACAACCGGAATAGGTGCCGAAGCCAGTGAGTGGCAGGCCCCGAGGGTGTGCGCCGTCAGCACCAGGATCAACTGAAGGCGGTGTGATGTGGGCATGTTCCTAATCTGAGTCCTTGGCGGCCGTCCCGTCGCCTTTCGAAATTGGGCGTTGCGGCGGGACGAACCGCCGTTCCCGGCACTTGCAGCAGCTCGTGGCGCCGACTGGAAAACAGATCTTCACCGCAGTGGGGCTAATCCGCTGCCAGGAAGTCCAGGGCAATGGCCGACATCAGCGCTGCGGCGCCCGGCAAGGCCGCCTCGTCGAAGTCGAATTTCGGATGATGATGCGCATAGTTGAAGTTCTTCTCGGCGTTGTTT
>DATIPW010000225.1:0-3127 GCA_035471605.1 Anaerolineales bacterium
GCGCCCCACGGATGGGGCGCAACCGATGCGGCCAGCATGTAACTAATCTGAGCGCTGTGCGTAGATAGGGATTGGAGGCTTAGAGAATGACAAGTAGAGAACGGATCCCCTGGTACTTGTGGCCGTTTGCCATGATCTGGAGGCTCATTGCCACGATCGTCGGCCTTACGGGACGCTTTGTGGCGATGGTCATCGGCTTGGTGTTCATGGTCGTGGGCGTGATCGTCAGCCTGACGGTCGTCGGTGCCATCGTCGGCATCCCGATGGCTCTCGTCGGATTGCTGTTGTTCGTCAAGGGCCTGTTCTAGGCCGCGTCAGACGGCGGCCGGCAGCAACCCTGCGATCCCGTCTTCAGGGACGCGTCGCCCGCCGGGGCGCACGGGCGGGTGCGCCTTGGAATCGCGCCCATAGACGGCCGCGCTGGGACGATATGAACCGACGGACGACTGGCAGCCGGAGGGCAAGCAGCAGCAGGACAACCAGCGCGTAGATCAGGGGGCGCACGATATCGCCCTGCAGCCGGAAGATGTCTCCCTTCTTGGAGAGGGCGTAGTGCAGCACAGTCACGGGGGCGATAAGGTACACCAGCTGATGCAGCCGCTTCCAGTTCCGGCCCAGGCGCAGCTTCCAGATGTCGAAGGAAGTGGCGGCCAAGGGGACCAGAAGCAGAAAGCTTGCCATCCCGAGCAGGATGTAGGGCTTCTGCACAATGGTTTGGGAGAAGAAATCCCACGCCAGGCCGTTATCCAGGTCGAGGAAGATCAAGATATGGAGGAACGCGACCAGGAAAGCGTACAGCCCAAGGGTGCGGCTGCGCTTGGCCGGTTCGCGCCAGCCAAACAGGGTGTTCATGGGCGAGCATGCCAGCGAAAGCACCAGCAGCGTGACGGCCAGCCTGCCGCTGCGTTGCTGGATGGCCTGCAGCGGATTTGCCCCCAGTCGACCCCAGATCAGATCAAAGGCGATCCACGCCAGCTCGCCCAGGGCGTAGACGTGAATCGCGATTTGCAGCACGGTGTACGGTTTGCGCCGGGTACGGCCGCTGTGCTTCACAGCGGCTGTTCCCCCATCCTGCGCAAGCGTCTCAGGTGTGGATGGCCGCGTTGCCTGTGACATGTCGAATGCGCCCCCCGCCGCCGCAATACGGTTGGACCTAGTAGTTCTGGGCCAGGTCCATCCCCTTGTACAGCTCGGCCACCTGATCGGCATAGCCATTGAACAGCAGGGTTGGCCGGCGGCTTAGCTCGCCAATGCGCCGCTCCGAGCTCTGTGCCCAGCGTGGATGCGCCACGTCCGGGTTGACGTTGGCATAGAAACCATACTCATTGGAGGCGATGGCTTTCCAAAAGGTCTCTGGCTGTTCCGCCACCAGTTCGATCTTGACAATGGCCTTGAGACTCTTGAACCCGTACTTCCAAGGCACCGCCAACCGAAGCGGCGCGCCGTTTTGCGGAGTCAAGGCTGCCCCGTACAACCCGGTCACCATCAGCGTGAGATCGTTCATGGCTTCGTCCAGCCGCAGGCCTTCGCCATACGGCCAGGGATAGAGGGAATTAGCCTGCCCAGGAAACTGCGCCGGATCGTGGAGCGAAGTGAAGGCCACGTACTTTGCATCCATCAAGGGTTCAACAGCCTTGAGCAGGCTGGCAAGCGGAAAGCCCTGCCAGGGAATGACCATGCTCCAGGCCTCCACGCAGCGCAGACGATAGATGCGATCTTCCTGCGGGAACATCTTCAGCAGGTCTTCCATGGCGAAGGTCTGGGGACGACTGACCAGACCCGTGACTTCCACACTCCACGGCTCGGATTTAAAACCGACAGACAGCGGCGCAACGGCCTCCTTGGAGGTGGAGAACTCATAGTAGTTGTTGTAGTTGGTGATATCTTGAAAGCTGTTAAGCGGCGCGCCGAGTTCGTCAGCCGAGCCATCGAAGCCCGCGGCGCTGGAGGGAGCCGCCTGCGGCGTGGCCACTGAGGGGGCGCAAGCCGCGAGCAGCGCGCCGCCGCCAAGGGCTCCGGCGGCCTTGAGGAAATCGCGCCGTCTGCGATAAACCGATTCGGACGTGATCTCTGACGAAAGGACCGGCATCGAGCGATGTGTTCTATCCATGTGCACCTTTAACGGTAGATCCGGAACAACGGAAAGTCATGGGTGGGGCTCGGCGAGCAGCGCCTGGATGTTGCGCTCAGTCTCTGGGTAGGCGCCCTCCCCGATATGAACATACCGGATGTGCCCGCGCTTGTCAATCAAGTATAGCGTGGGCCAATACCGGTTGTCATATGCACGCCATGTGGCTCCGTCCTCGTCTTGCGCCACGGCGTATTCAATGCCCGCCTGTGCCACAGCCGCCCTCAAGTTGTCCAGGTCGCGCTCATAGCTGAACTCAGGAAAGTGATTGGCAATGAGGACCAAGCCCAGGTCCTTGTAGTCCGCATGCCACTGCTTCAGATACGGGATCACGTTCCGGCAGTTGACGCAGCCGAAAGTCCACATTTCCAGCCCCACGACCTTGCCGCGCAGAGCCCCTAGCTTGAGTGGCGAATCCGTATTGAGCCAGACCGCGTTGTGGAGCTCCGGCGCGGCGCCCAGGTCGGGCAGAGAAGGGGCAGGGGGAACCATGCGCGTGGCCATCTCGCCAGCAGGTGTGGGCCCGGAACAGGCGGCAAGCCCAACAATGAGTAGCGCATTCCAAAGCCGTGTCACGTGTACCTGGATAGACGCGCTGACGCACGCGGTGCTTTCCTGCGGACCGGCTGTCTTGGGCTAAGTGTCTTCTCATGTCGTCGTCGGCTGGAGAAACTCCGCACAAGGCGTGGCGGGGGCACGGCAACCTTGCCCGCATGCGGGCTCGGTGATGGCGTTCACTTGCGCGCAGCATCAGGCAGGCGCCCGACAGCGGATGCGCGGCGAGGCGCCCGTCACATGCCTTTAATCAGGCCGCCGGGCTGGCACGACCGGCAGAAATTGGTGATGCGCTGATGGGCGCCGACCAGTGAGATCGTGGTGCCGCAACGCGGGCACGGCCGGCCGGTCTTCATGTGCACCGCCATGAATTCGCGCGGCTCCAGGTGGATCTGCTCCTGCATCTCGGCACGGACCTTCGCCGTGGCTTCGGTCAACGTCGGG
>DATIPW010000226.1:0-8544 GCA_035471605.1 Anaerolineales bacterium
GCGTGATGATGTAGTCGGCGATCGAGGCGTTGGTGCACCACATTTTGGCGCCGTCAACTATCCAGGAATCGCCGGATCGGGTGGCCCTGGTCTTGATGCCCCCCTGCAGATCACTTCCAGCATCCGGCTCCGTCAGCGCCAAGGCCGCCAGGCGGCCCTTTCCCTGGGCCACCAGCGGCAACCAGCGCTGTTTCAGCTGGTCATTGCCGAATGCGACAATGGGTATGGTGCCCAGCCCGTTGTGGGCTGCGAGGGAAAGCGCGGTCGAGCCGCATGCCCAGCCAAGCTCCTCAATCGCAATCGTGGCGCTGATGCAATCCATTTCAGCGCCACCGTACCTTTCCGGTATGCTCAAACCGAGCAGCCCCAGCGCAGCGCCCTTTCGAGCCGCCAACCAGTTGAACTCCCCGCTCTCATCGACCTCGTGCGCGTGCGGCCGCACCTCCGCCCCCACAAAATCGTGCACCGCCTTCTGCCATGCACGTTGTTCCTCGGAAAGTTCAAACTCCATGCTGGCTCTCCCTGGGGACGTCCAACCCCCGCAATCTTGGGAAGCCGTGACGCCGGGAAATGGCGCGGCCTGCGCGGCCGTTCAGGCTTCGTAAGCGGCGAGGATCTGCCGGGCTGACACGAGCCGGGGCTTGGGAACGAAGAGCTGAACTCGGCCCAGCCCGTCAATCGTCACGGGATATGCATTTCTGCCGACCGACTCCTGGAAGAGCTCCACCTCAATGCCGGCGGCCTCAAGGTGGCTGCGGATGAGGTCCGCCTGAAGTCGGCCACTCACCTCGGTCAGCAATTCCCAAGCAAGTTCGCGCATCGTTTATCCATTCAGCCCCTGATCGCATTATAGCAAAGCGCAAGGCTCCGCGGCTTGCACCCGGTCCGGCGTCGACGGTGGAGCAAGTGATGCTCTGGAACCGCCGCCATCCGAGCACCCGGGATTCCGGTCATCGCTTGAGTTCGGGCGGACGCCCCCTTGCCTAGGCTCTGCGACGTCTTGATAACAAGAGGGCCAGCCTCGTGTGGGCTGGCCCGGCAATGTTGGTCGCGAAGCGAGGGCGATCAGGCGTACATGCCCCAATCGAGTGCAGAGGGATCTTCCATCATGGCAAAGTCCCATACGTCCGGCAGCATCTCCACGGTGACGGGCTGAGTCAGGGCCTCCACCGCCTTCTGCCGCGTCATTTCGATCATCGCCGGTCCGTACGGGCAGAACGGCGTGGTCAACACCATCTTCAAATGGGCGATCCCGTTTTCCACGCTGACGTCCCGCACCAGACCAAGCTGGATGATGCTCATGCCGATCTCGGGATCGATGACCTCCCCCAGGCGCGCCCGCACGGTTTCCACGAGCTCCGGATGCGAATCGTGGATGCTCCAGCGGGTCAGATTGGGAACCTGTTCGTTGGAATCAGACATCTTCGTCAACCTCTAATTCGCCTCGGCAGTTCCCGGTGACTGCACCACATAGGTGCAGTGCGCGCCGCCGTTCAGGACGCACTCAACCTTCTCGGCAGGTAGCGACAGCATCTTGGAGATGAGCGCCTGGTCCACCGTGCATACCTCGGGGTGGTTGACCCCGATCTGATAGTAGGGACAGGAGATCTCGTGGATCCGATACTCGTCCCCTTGCTTCTCCCACTCGACCGTGAATCCTTCCTGCGCCAACAGTTCCGTGACGAACTCCAGCCGCTCCTCCATACCCAGGCCCCGCACCTGGTCCGCGTACTCACGCGCCAGTTCCTCAGCCACCTGGTTGAAGAGCTTGGTGACAACCGGAGCCGGCATGCTCTCCTTCATTTGTGCCAGCAGACGCGTGGTGAGCCTGAGGTAGCGGGTGGGGAAACGCTCCATCCCCGCTTCAGTCAGCATGTACACCAATCTTGGGCGGCCTACTCCGTGCCGCTCTTCCTCGGACGACACCATGCCCTCGACCTGAAGGTTGGACAGGTGGTGTCTGACGGAAATCGGGTTGATTCCCACGGCGCCCGCCAGATCTGTGATCGTTCGCCGCGGCCGGCGCAAGAGGGTTTGCAGGATGCGATCTCTGGTGCTCTTCATGGCGTCTGCGGGCTGTTCTCCACACCAGTCGTGGAACAGCCAACCTCCCGCGAGTATACCCACCGCGCGTCGGGCTGTCAATATACTAGACAAATATTAAAAATATTCCCCTGGGTCTCTGCGACGGGTGCCCGAGGCGCCCAGGCCCAGCCTCCCGCAGCCAGATGCACTTGGCTGCGCCCCGTGCCCCTCGGCGGTCCAAGGCGGTCGATTTCCGTTGCGGGATCTCCTGGCTCCCTCGCCAGCGCCAGACCCCCGCCCGGAATTGCCGTACGGCAGGAGCGCAGGCAGAGTCCCCTTTTGTGGTTCGGGGCTGCGACGCAACCTGCCTTGACTCAGCGCGTGACGATATTCCAAGTGGCGCCGGAGTCGCGGCTGACGTACAGGTGCCGTCCGCGCGGGCCCTGGTCGCTGACAACAAATCCGACCTGCGGTGTGACGAAATCCATGCCCGCGAAGCTGTCGGTGAAATCGATGTCAGGCGTGACGGCTACCCAGGTTTGAGCCGCGTCCTCCGTCATGTAGAAGCTATGTCCGTTCCAGGTGAAGCCCACCTCTGGAGAGACGAAGTCGAGCGTCCCCCCCTGAGGGATGTACTGGGGTGTGAGCTTCCAGCTCGTCCCCCCGTCGCGCGAGATATAGACGGCCAGCAACACACCGTACTGGGAAGAAAGATGCACCGGCAGGTAGCCGACCTGTGGGGTTGCGAACAGCGGACCAGGTGTCTGCAGCTCCGCTGATTCGTACTCTCTTGGCGCCTTAACGGGGCTTGGCGCCCATGTCCGGCCTCCGTCTGTCGTCCCGTACAGGTAGATCCTGCCCGGCTGGTACACAATGCCGCCGATCCACGCCTGCTTGAGAGTCATCGGCGTGATGCCGTTCTTAAGGCCTCCAAGCGGCAAGGTTGTCGCTGAATCAGGCTGCGTGGGGTCATTGGTGTAGTTCCGAGTCCATGTTGCACCGGAGTCTTCGGTCTGAAAGATGGCCACAGCCATTGAGCCGGCCCCGGCGCCGAGATCGGCCATCATCCAGCCCCGCTTGCTGTCGAGGAACTCCATGGCGCCACGTCCGAAGGGCACCGGGGATTGGTCCCAAGTGGCGCCGCCGTCGGCTGTACGATACAGGATGCCGTTCAGCGGATTCTCAGGAGCTGCGGCCAGCACCCACCCGTGCAGGCTGTCAATGAACTCAGTCACGGCCGCATAGCCCAAGCTGTGAACTTGAGGCGGGCTCACGTCGAGCCAGGCGACACCCCCATCGACTGTGCGCAGCACAGCCGAGTCGCTCACGGCCCAGCCATTGCTCTCGTCGAACATGCGTATCGCCACAAGTGCCGGCGCTTCGACAAGTGCCTCGTCCGTGGGAGCCGAAATTGAGTTGGATGGCTCAGTCTGGGGCGTATCCGTGGCCGGGACGGTGGGGCTCTGCGGCGCGCAGCCTGCGCCAAGGAGGATGACGACGGCACCAAACAAACGGATGCTTCCCGCACTGGGTCCAAGCATGGAACCTCCTGGCGCTAGGCCAGGAACTCAATGATGGTCGCTTCACCCTGCCCGACACCAACGCAAAGCGTGGCAAGGCCATAAAACGGCTTTTGCTCCTCCGGCGACCGCCGACGCATCTCGTGTAGCAGCGTGGTCAGGATTCGCGCGCCGGAGCAACCCAGCGGGTGGCCCAGGGCAATGGCCCCGCCGTTCACGTTGACCAGGTCAGGATCCAGGCCAAGATCCTCGATCACGGCAAGACTCTGCACGGCAAAAGCCTCGTTAAGCTCGACCAGGCGGAGCGCGCCCACGGGCAGCCCGGCCCGCTGCAGTGCCTTTCGGGTTGCGGGGATGGGCCCGTAGCCCATTACCCGTGGTTCGACGCCTGCACTGGCCGAGGCCACGAGGCGCGCCAAGGGCCGCAGTCCCAGCTCGCGAGCGCGATCTTCGCTCATGAGCAGCAGGGCCGCCGCGCCGTCATTCAGACCGGACGAATTGCCGGCGGTCACGCTGCCGCCGTCTGCGCGGAAAGCCGGCTTGAGGCGCGCCAGCGATTCCATGCTGGTATCGCGCCGCGGTCGTTCATCTGTGGAAACGACCACCGGTGATCCTCTCTTTTGCGGGATCTCGACCGGCACGATTTCCTCGGCAAACTTCCCGGAGTCTATCGCCGCCAGGGCCCGCTGATGCGAACGAAGGGCGAAGGCATCCTGTTTCTCCCGGGTCAGGTGGGGACGCTCAAGGGCTATGTTCTCGGCTGTCTCACCCATGGATTCCGTGCCGTAGCGCGCCTTCATCACCGGATTGGGGTATCGCCACCCCAGAGCTGTGTCCCACGCCGTCAGGTTTCCGAACGAAAACGGCGCCTCGGACTTCGGTAGCGAATAGGGGGCACGGCTCATGGATTCCACACCCCCGGCAACAAAGACATCTCCGTCGCCGGCCATGATGGCGCGTGCGGCCTGGTTGACGGCACACAGGCCAGAGGCACACAGACGGTTGACTGTGACGCCGGCTACATGCGCTGGCAATCCTGCGAGCAGGGCGGCCATGCGGGCGACGTTGCGATTGTCCTCGCCGGCCTGGTTGGCGCACCCCAACAGCACCTCCTCAATGGATTCCGGATCGATCCCGCTGCGTTGGACGACGGTGCGAACCACGAGGGCGGCCAGATCGTCAGGCCGCGCCGCTGCAAGCGATCCCCCCAGGGCCCCAATTGGCGTGCGGACGGCATCGATGATGACGGCTCTGGGCATTCTGCCTCCGAGGTGCGTGCTGCGAAAAATTGTACCACCCGGTCGCTGCACGACCATGCGCCCGGCGTCTGGGCCTGTTCAAAGGTTAGGACTTTCGTACTCACCACGAATGACGCATGGCACTATTCGCCCCCGCGGCCAAACATGATAATCTATGTGGGAATTTCGGCAAATCGTCTCAAACTTCTCGCCTCCGGAGGTCGGATGCTCGCGAAAGGCTGGATCGAGGTCAGCGACCAATACTGCAAGGGGTGCGAACTGTGTATCAGTGCATGTCCACCCCAAGTCTTGGAGCTGGATCTGTCGCGCCTGACGCCCCGGGGCTATCATCCCGCGCGCGAGTTCAAGGACGGGTGCACCGGATGCGCCATCTGCGCGTTGATGTGTCCAGACGCCGCTATTACCGTATATCGTGAAGTGGCCAAGCCGGCCACAAGTGGCACCCACTGAGCAGATTCGGCCGGACGCCAGCCACGGAGAGATGCCATGACACGCGAGATGTGGGAAGGCAACCAGGCGATTGCTGAGGCGGCGGTGCGGGCTGGCCTGGAGGCCTACTTCGGCTATCCCATCACGCCTCAGACCGAAGTGCTCGAATACCTCTCGAAGCGGATGCCAGAGCTCGGGCGGGTCTTCGTTCAGGCTGAGAGCGAGCTGGGGGCCATCAATATGGTGTACGGTGCGGCCTGCGCCGGCGTGCGCGTAATGTCCTCCTCTTCGAGCCCCGGCGTAAGCTTGATGATGGAGGGTATGTCGTACATCGCCGGTACGGAAGTCCCCGCGGTCTTGGTGAACGTGATGCGCGGCGGCCCCGGACTCGGCAATATCGCACCCGCTCAAGGGGACTACAACCAGGCAGCCCACGGCGGTGGACATGGTGACTACCGCAACATCGTCCTGGCACCCGCCTCGGTGCAGGAGGCGGCCGACCTCATGGGCCTGGCCTTTGAGTTGGCTGAGAAATATCGCATGATCAGCATGGTCATCCTGGACGGCTGCATCGGGCAGATGATGGAGCCGATCACGTTGCCTGAGATGAAGCCCGTGCAGCGCAGGGATTGGGACTGGGCCACAAATGGGCGAATGGGCAAGCGCGAACGGCGAGTCCTGACTTCCATCTACCTGGATCCCCTGCAGGAAGAGGCCACCAATCTGCGCCTCATGTCCCGTTGGCGCCAGGTTCAAGCGGAAGAGGTGCGCTACAAGGAGTACTTTCTCGAGGATGCCGAGTTTGTGATCATAGGGTTTGGCACGGCCGGACGGGTGTCGCTTTCGGCAGTCCGCGCTGCCAGACAGCAGGGCATCCGAGTCGGACTGCTGAGACCCATCACAGTCAGTCCATTTCCCGCCCAGGCCATTCAGGATCTCGTCGCGCGTGTTCAAGGCTTCCTGGTGGTCGAAATGAATACTGGACAAATGCTGGAAGATGTACGTCTCCAAGTCCAAGGACGTGTCCCGGTCGAGTTCTACGGCCGCCTCGGTGGCGTCGTTCCGTTTCCAGGGGAGATCCTGAAGGAAATCCAGCGAATGGCTCAAAGCGGGGGCCGGCTCCAACCGGATCCGCGCCAGGCCTGGTATGAGCGCATCACGGCAGGGGCCTGACCCCAGTCACTCTCGGGGCAAATATCGAGGAAGCATGACAAGTGCCGCATCCAAGAACATGGTCTACGAAAGGCCCGACGGCTTCACCGACACGTCGACCCACTATTGCCCGGGCTGCACCCATGGTGTGGCGCATCGCCTGATCGCGGAAGTGCTGGAGGAAATGGGGGCGCTGGAGCGAACCATAGGGGTTGCACCCGTGGGCTGCTCTGTATTTGCCTACAACTACTTCGATACGGATTTTGTGGAAGCACCGCACGGCCGCGCCCCTGCGATGGCGACCGGCATCAAGCGGGTGCTTCCGGATCGGATCATCTTCACCTACCAGGGGGATGGAGATCTGGCGTCCATCGGTATGGGTGAAATCGTACATGCCGCGGCCCGGGGTGAGAACATAACGGTGGTCTTCATCAACAACGCCAACTACGGCATGACCGGTGGACAGATGGCTCCGACGACGCTGCCGGGGATGAAAACCACCTCTTCGCCTGCCGGTCGCGATGTAGAGACGCAGGGCTTTCCAATACGCGTGGCGGAGATGCTGGCCACCCTCGACGGCGCGGGCTATGTAGTCAGACGATCGCTGCACGATCCGAAAAACATCCGCACGTCAAAGAAGGCCATTCGTATAGCCTTCGAGGCACAGGTGCGGGGCTTGGGTTTCTCGATGGTGGAGCTGCTCTCGACGTGCCCAACGAACTGGAATCTCACGCCGGTCGAGTCGCTGAAGTTCGTTGAGGAGAAGATGGTGGCGTATTTTCCTCTGGGGGATTACAAGGTGTCGCAGGCCGTGTCCCAGGTGAGGATCTAGGAGGGGCGGGGATGCAGAAGGAAATCATCATCGCCGGCTTTGGTGGGCAGGGCGTCTTGTTCGGTGGTCAGGTATTGGCTTTCGCCGCCATGGACGCGGGCAGTCAAGTCACCTGGATTCCGTCATACGGGCCGGAGATGCGGGGCGGAACGGCCAACTGCACAGTGGTCATAGCGGATGAGGAGATCGGATCCCCCCTCGTGGAGCATCCGCTGCTGGCGGTAGCGCTCAACCTGCCGTCCCTGGACAAGTACGAGCCATTGATGCAGGCTGGCGGGACGCTGGTGGTCAACGCATCGATGGTGGATCGGGCAGCACAACGCGCAGACATCCGGGTCCATATGATTCCGTGTAATCAGATTGCAGAGGAAGTGGGCAGCCGGAAGTTGGTCAATATGGTGGCGATGGGCGCTCTTATCAGCGCGCTGCCGGAGTTGGGCCTGGAGGCGCTCGAAAGGGCTCTGACCGACCATCTGCCGACTCGGCACCGTGACATGCTTGCCATGAATCATGAGGCCGTGCGCCGGGGCTTCGCCGCGGCGCACGCCAACTAGAAGCCCCTGCTTTCTTCTGGGTTTTCGGGACTGGTCGCTGCTGACCGGTCCCTTGCTATCTCCTGGGCCCGCCCGAAGGTTCAGCCGTGTGATTCCATCCCCGTGTACGGCACGGTATGCCTGCAGCAAGCAGCACGCATCGAGGTCGGGACGCCAGGAACAGATGGAACGCCCAGCGCGGGCTCGCCATGAGGTGCTGGGCGGCGCGTTGACCCTGTACTGCCGGTCGTTGCGCGGTGCGGAACTGTCCAGGGACGCGCTTCCCGGCACATGATCCCGCCCTTGGACATGCGCTGCACTCTCGCGCCCCTGCGCCAATCCTCCTGGTAATGGAATCTCGTCTCATCACGTCGTTCTTAGGACTCACACTTCCGCCAGTTGCGATGTGCGCCAGGCGGAGATTTCGTCCCCGTTGCTGATTTTGCAGGTCGTTTGAGCCCGGCAAGCGCGTTGTGGTGATCCTGCAGGCCACACGTTTCCTGGGCTCACGTGCTCTGCCGGTCGAAGCCCGGCGCATCGGCGAACTCAGTGCTGGTATGATCTTGGGGAGGACGTGATGGCGCCTTCGGATCGAGAACTCCCTATTCGGAATCGTGCATCACAGAAAGGCAGTCATGGATAGGCTTGTTGTGGAGCAGGATGTCAGTGCACGTATTCCAACCCGCCATGGAGAATTCCGTCTGTATTTGTTCAGAAACTCGATGGATGCCAAAGAGCACATGGCCCTGACGCTGGGATCGCTTCGGGGGCGGGCGGCTGTGCTGACGCGCGTA
>DATIPW010000227.1:0-5959 GCA_035471605.1 Anaerolineales bacterium
AATGTTGGGTGGCCAGCAAGGCCGGCACCCTGATGACATTCCACGATACAAAGGCCAATCTGCCATGGTGGCGAGGCCTGCTGGCCGCCTCCTTCCACGACACGGGGTGTGGCACTTGCACCTGTGTGGGGGTGTATGATGCGAGCCAGCACGGGCCGCGGCAAGGTGCAGGCAAGTCCGTGCTCGATCACGTGGATGTACGGCTTCCAGCCTTGATCAGCCGCATATCTGGTGGCAAAAGAGCCCTCGTGATCACGAGGGCTCTCATTTTCACAGCCACTGACAGCCACGCAAATCACAAGAATGGCCGGCCGTGGTTGTTCCTCTGACCCCCGCCTGCCATTGGCGGCCAAACGTGACCAACAGCACCGGACCAGGGCCCACCAATTTTGTATACTTGCCTATGACGTGGCTTCTTGCCCGTGCTGTACGTCATCGGCCAGCGTCGAACTTGGATGAGGCTGGTTGGAGGGAGATTCCGTGGAAGATGAGTGGCTTTACGCGAATGCGCAGGACTTGGCTCACCATCTGCGGGAGCTTCGCCATCGGCGCGAAACCCTGAAGGCTGACGCAGCAGGGCCCAAAAAAAAGCGTTCCGCGCTCTCGGCTGATAAGCGGCGCATCGTTCTTTCGAAGACCGGTGAACACTGTCATGTGTGCGGGGGGCTAGTCAAAGATCCATGGCAAGCAGATCACGTCTTGGCTCACAGCGCTGGGGGAAAGGACTCAGTGGACAAGTTTCTGCCGGCCCACGATCTGTGCAATCACTACAGATGGGACTATCTGCCCGAGGAATTCCAGGAAATCCTTCGCTTGGGCGTCAGGCTCAGGACCCAGATCGAGAAAGGCACGCCGGTTGGTCGGTCGGCTGCGAAATCCTATCTCGCGCACCGGAAACAACGTGTTGGGCGCAGGGAGGGATGACAAAGCGGCGAAGCTGCGGAAGATGCGCATGTCTGGAACGCAGTCCAGCTTGTGAGGGCTGCAGAGTCGGGAGGGTTTGCCCGTGCTCGAACTGCTGCCCGCCAGGGCACCGCCACGACCAACAGAGGAACTGGTACAAAGTATGGAGGTAGGTCAAGGCGCGTCACAAGAACTCAGGTCGGTGACATGCAGGTTACCTTTGTCAAGCCAACGCTGGGATGCCTACAAGACGGTCGACGTTTTGTCGATGAAGGCCGCATGGAGCCCCTCTCCCTGGGGCTGCTTGCGGGGTTGACTCCGCCGGGTGTGGATTGCCGGCTAGTCGATGAGCGCGTCGAGGAAGTCAACTACGACGAGCGGACGGACCTGGTGGCAATCAACGTCGAGACGTTCACGGCGCGCCGCGCATACGAGATCGCCGACGAATTCCGACGCAGACAGGTACCGGTGGTGATGGGCGGCATGCATGCGACGTTGATTCCGGATGAGGTGGCCGCGCATGCAGACTCGGTATTCAGCGGCGATGCGGAGGGAGTATGGCATCAGGTGGTGGCTGATGCTCACGCCGCGCGACTCCGGCCGCGCTACATGGGAAGTGCGGGCATCCCCCAGCGGGATGCGCGGCCGCGACGGGACCTCTATGCTGGCAAGAGCTACCTGCCGATAAGCCTGCTCCAATTTGGACGAGGTTGCCATCACCGCTGCGAGTTCTGCGCCGTGGGTGCGTATTTCGACCACCATCACTGCACCCGGCCCGTCGAGGATGTCGTGGAAGAGATCCGGTCCCAGCCTCGACGGGAGCTGTTCTTTGTTGACGACAACCTGGTCGCCGATTCGGCGGCTGCCAAGAAGCTGCTTCGAGCGCTCATCCCCCTGAAGGTCCGTTGGGTTTCCCAGGTCACCCTGGAGCACACGCGGGATCCGGAGATGATGAAGCTGTTCGTCGAGAGCGGATGTCTGGGGAATGTGATTGGCTTTGAGAGCCTGAACCCGGAGAACCTGCGCCAGATGCGCAAGGCCGCGAACCTGCCGGCTTTTGACAGCTATGCCCGGGCCGTTGCCACGCTGCGCGCGAACCATCTGCAGACCTGGGCGGCCTTCACTCTGGGGTACGATCATGACACGGCTGACTCACTCATGGAAACCTGCGAGTGGGGAATCAGTCACCACTTTGCGTTCGCGGCCTTCAACGTGCTAATGCCCTATCCCGGCACCAGCCTGTACAAGCGGCTCCAGGCAGAGGGGCGGCTGCTGTATGACGGGCGTTGGTGGTTGCATCCGGACTACCGCTTCAATCACGCCGCCTTCCGACCGGCGAGAATGAGCCCAAATGAACTTACCGAGACGGCGTGGGAGTGCCGCAAACGCTGGAGCAGTGCTGAATCCATATTCCGACGCGTCTGGGATACTCGGACGAACCTATACACGCCGCTAAAGTTCGCGCTGTATTGTGCCTATAACCCACTCTTCCGGCGAGAGTCCTTCAAGAAGCAGAGCATGCAATTGGGACTTGAATGAGCGCCGAGCGTGATCTGCAACTCCGATTGGCGACTCGCGAGGATGAGCCGGACATACGAGCCCTGGTCGGATCTGTGGCAATGCCGGGGGCGGTTTCGGTCCGTTTCGAGCGCCAGCCGGACTACTTCCTCGGCACCAGCATCATGGGCGAGACATGCGAGGTGCTCCTCGCCAGACATCGTCCGGACGGGCGTCTCGCCGGCATGGGCTGCCGCGCTGAGCGGCGCGCCTATGTCAACGGGCAGGAATCACAGCTGGGCTACATAGGGCAGATACGCGTGGGAGCGGGATTCCGGGGGACGTGGCTGGTGCAGCGAGGCGCAAGGTGGTTTGCGGAGCACTCAGATCCGGACTTGGTGCATTTTGGCGTCATCGCCAGCGAGAATTCGCGTGCCCGAGCCCTGCTAACTGGAGATCGCCTGCCCGGTGGCGTGCACGTGAGGCGCCTGTGCGGCATCACAACATGCGCCATAGTACTGCGGGAGCCTTCCGGCGAGAGCGGAAAAGGCATCGATGTGCGTTCCGGCTCGGTCGACACTATGGGGGAGATCGTGGAGTTTCTGCGCATCCAGGGCCGGCAGCGCCAGTTCTTCCCCGCATACACCGTGGCGGACTTCCTCGGCGGCGAAAGGATGCGCGGCTTGGCGCTGGAAGACATCATGGTGGCGCGCCGAAATAAAGAAGTGGTTGGGGTGATGGCCGCGTGGGATCAGGCTGCATACAAGCAGGATGTCGTCGACGGGTACGGGCCAACTCTGCGCCGCTTCCGCCCCGTCTACAATCTATTGGGGAGGCTGTTTGGCTTTGCGCCCCTCCCCGCACCGGGAGCGCCCATTGACATGGCGTTCGCCGCGTGCGTCTGCGTTGCCCACGAAGATCTTCAGGTAATGCGCGCCCTGCTGGCCGCTTGTGCCCGGCATGCTCGCCGCCGCGGCAAGGCATTTCTTATGCTCGGCCTCTCGGATAACGATCCACTCTTGGGCGCTGTCGCAGGCAGACTGCGCATCACGTACCACAGTGAGCTGTTTGCGGCGGCCTGGTCGCCCGAGCCGCTGGCGCGGCTCGACGCGCGTATGCCGCATGTCGAAATTGCGACGCTCTGACGTGCGCCGTGGAGGTACAGAAGACATGGGACAGCATCAGCTCGCCCGATTGGAGGCAACCTCGCTCATGGTGGGCGGAGGCGTGGGGGCCGGGATCATGGCAGTGCCGTTCCTCGCCGAGCGAGTGGGCCTAGTTGGCCTGGCCATCATCCTCCCGATCGCCTGGGCTGCCAGTTCGCTGATCCACCTCATGTTGGCTGAGGTGCTGTTTCGAACCGGCCGCGACTTGCAGGTGGTGGAGCTGATGCGGCTTTATGTATTCCGCGGCCGCTTCGGCCGGTGGATCCTGTGGCTGGTTTTTGTGCTGCTGAGTCTCGCTTTCGTGGCTAATCTCGCTGCCTATGTTTCCGGGGCGGGAGAAATCGTCGCCGATCTGCTCGGGGCCAATCAGCGGGCCGCGGAGCTGGCCGTCTACGTAGTCTCGGCGGGAGTAGTCTTCTACGGCCTGCGATCCGTGGGGGTCGCAGAGCGGTTCGGCGCGATGGCACTGCTGGGATTGATCCTCGCAATAGGGATCGGGGCTTTGGGGGTTCCCGTCCGTGCTCCCTCGGGCGCCACCGGTTCTGCAAGGCAGTGGCTGGCACTGTACGGGATGGTCATGTACGCATTGTGGACCTTCTACAGCGTCCCCCAGGTGGTGCAGGGGCTTGGCCCAGACCGGAAGGGCGCAGTAGGAGCCATCCTTGTCGGACTGGGGATCAACGGCGTGCTGACCGCCGTGGTGGCCCTCATCGCACTGGGGGTCTCAACCGAAGTAACAGAAGTGGCGATAATCGGAATCAGTGCAAGGCTGGGCTCATGGGCAGGTGCTGCCGGATCCCTGTTCATCGTGTTCGCCCTCGTCACAAGCTACTGGTCCGTATCTCTTGCGCTTGCGGACATCCTGCGACAGCGGACCCGAATTCCGGGCCGGCCTGCCTGGTTGCTAGCCACCCTCCCGTCGCTGCTGATTCTATGGGTGGGTGCGTGGCAGTTCCTGGAATGGCTGCGGCTGGCTGCTGGGGCAACCGCACTCGTGGTGGCGCTGATCACCATCCCCATGTACGGCAAGGCCCGCTCCAGTGGTCCCGTTCGCCATCCTGGCTGGAGCCTGGGTCGTTGGGGCAGCCCCGCCATGATGGCACTGGTCCTCCTGGCACTTATCTTGATGGCGATTGGGTCTCTTGTCGAAATCTAGCCACCCGACTCCGAGCACGAGAAGCGAGCGCTCGGTGCGATAATCCCGTTCCAAGTCTTCAACTTGCGAGAGAGTCGCGTCAAGGCACGGCATCTTCCTCTTAAGGGATGCGGGCACCGTGCCCTGAATCACCTCCGACGTTTTGAGGGTCAGTCGGGCGGGCAAAGGAACAGACGCGCGAACCCCCTAGGTTGGCGACAATTCGATGTCCGCCTTGCGAATAACCTCCTCCAGCCGCCCGACGAGGTCATCTGATAGCGGGTCTTGCGCCGGGCTGGCGAGGATCTCTTCGACCCGGGCCCGGGCCCTGTCATATAGGTCGGGCCGGCCCAGAGATTCCCACTGCTGGAACGGGCTGCGGTCTGCCAGCGCCGGCCGGACGAACTCGGGGCTGCGTGTGGCGTCGCGCGTGGCTCGGCGGCCGAGGAAGTGACCGCCCGGACCCACCTGCCGGATGTCCTCCAGGAGGTCCTTGGCCGCGGACGTATCGATGCCGTCCCTGATCCGCTGGCATAGCAGCGCAAGCTCGTCGTCGACGACGATTTGCTCCAGCGACATGGTGTTGCTGGTTTCCAGTGCCCCGGGACCCTGGATGAGATCCACCCCCGCGAGCACCAGGGGAAGGGTGGTCAGCATTTTCTCCATGATGGCCTGCGCGCCGTGCTCCTTGGCGTCGGTGAGGCATCCAGCCTGCTCGTTCGGCAAACCGTAGAAGCGTGCCATCTCGCCGCGGGCCGCTGACTGCAAAACCATCTCGGGCGAGCCTTCCAGGAAGCTGCCGGTGCGAAAATCCGTGCTGCCCGGACCGTCGCCCATGATGATGGGCGTGCCGGGTTTGGCCAGCTGGAACAACGTGAGGGCGGAGAGCGCCTCGGCGTTGGCCAGCGCCACGTTGGAGAACAGGCTGGCCGGCCCCGTGGAGCCGGCGGCTGGCATGGGGAACAGGCAGATGGGGACGCCGTAGTCCAGAAGCTCCAGGTAGGCATCGCACATTTCGCCTTCGTGTCCAAGCGGAGGCAGCGTGCAGTAGACCACGGAATAGATCTTGCGCTGCCTGACGGCGTCCGCGCTTCCGAGGATGGCCTCCAGCGCCTCAATGATGAACGGCACCTGTGCCGGCCGCTCCAGTTCGTCCTGTATGTGCAGGCCGGTATGCATGAAGGAAGCGATGGTGGCCTTGACGGAAGCCGATCGCGGATCGAACTCATGGATCGTGGTGGTCCAGACCACGGAGGCA
>DATIPW010000228.1:0-9986 GCA_035471605.1 Anaerolineales bacterium
CGCCGTAGGTCTTGCTCTTCGCATCGGGTGTGACGGAAGCCGCCTTCTTGGTGATGGTGAAGTCCGCGGTGTTGTAGGAGATGTCGTAGTTGCTCAGAACGCCAGCCGGGCTGAGGACAGCACTGATGCTGTAGTTGCCAACAATTTCGCCTGCGGTGCGGCTATAGGTGGCGGCGACGCCGTCGGCGGCCAGGAAGCCGCTAAGGGTGCCCGTCAGGGCGGGATCTGAATCGCCGTAGGTCTTGCTGGCTGCATTGGGAGTGACGGAAGCCGCCTTCTTATTGATGGTGAAAGTCCCGCTGGCCGAACCCTGGTAGTTGGGATCGTCGATGGTCGCCGTCACGGAGTAGGTGCCGGCAGCGGTGTGCGGTGCGCCGGTCCAGAAGATCGTGAGCCCGGCCGGGGAAGTGACAGCCGTTGGAGTGAGGGAACCGCCCGTGTACGTCTGGGTCAGCTCACTGAGGGTGACCGTGGCGGATGCCTTGGTGATGGTGAAGGTCTTGCTATCGGAGCTGCCGTCATGGTTGGCGTCGCCGGCGAAGGTGTAGCTGGCTGAGGCCGTGCCTGCGTTCGTGTTGTTGGCATACACGGGGTCAGGGGTCAGGTTCAACCCACCGGCACCCGTCACGGCAACCGTGCAGGGCGTGAGAGCCGAGCCGGTGTAGGTCACAGAGGCCGGGCAGGATACCACGGTGGTGGAAGAAGCGCGCGTGACGGTGTAGGACCGCGTCTGGGTGGTGCTATTGCCGGCCAGGTCTGTGGCCGCGGCGGTCAAGGTATGGCTGCCGACCGAGGTGGCGTAGCCGCTCACCACACACGTGTCCGGCCCAGAAAGCGCATCGGTCGCGGCGCAAGCGGGCTGTGCAGGCACAGCGCCGTAGGCAAAGCTGTCGCCGCCGGCAATGCCCCCAACCCAAATGATGCCAGGGGCGGTTGCATCGCGTTGGATGCTGACGGATACCGGGCCGGAGGAACCGCCGGCACTCGTGGCGGAGCAGGAATACGCCGTGGCTGCCTGATCCGATGCGATGTTTTGGTCGACACAACCAGTCTTGGCAACAGAAGACTCGGGGTCTGAGACAGTCCACGTGAGAGTGACACTGCCTTTGTACCAGCTGTTGCTGCCGTCAGGCGACGAAGGAGCGAGGACGTAGCTTATGACGGGTGGGGTGGTGTCTGCCACGGACGAGCCCAAATAGTGAGCCGTGATTGTGGTATCCGAGCCGGAGGCACCGGAGGTGATCGGGCTGGTGCGGTCAACGGAGGCCAAGGTGTAGAGGGTTCCACCACACGTCACGCTTGATGCATAGGTGAAGGTCACCGGTGTTACCGGCTCCGTGTTGACGGACTGGGTCGTCGCACCGGAGAAGGTCTTGTTCTCTCGATCTCCCGGGTTGGTGAAAGTACCCGACACATTCGCAGCGCAGCCCGAGGCCAACCCCGTGGCGGCCAACTCGACGCGTGCCGGCGGGGAATCGGTGAACGTCATGGTGGTGGTGCCGGAAATGGGACCCGCGGCCGTGACCAGATATTCGGCCACAAACCAATTGGGCAGGTAGAAGAAGGTGGTGAAGGCGCCGCCCGCATCGGCACTGACATCGGTTGAAAAGATCCAGCTTGCGCCAACGTTGTCATTGACGACAATATGGACGAGCTCGCCGGGCTGCCAGTTGGCGCTGGAGAGGACGACCTTTTCCCCTGGTGCATAGTCGGCCTTGTTGCTGACGACGTAGGGGGCGAAGATGGCGGAGGCGGGCTCGGGGGTCACTTCCTGGGTGGGCGGCAGAGTCGGCTCAGCGGTCACCTCTTCGGTGGGGGGCAGAGTCGGCTCGGCCGTGACCTCTTCGGTGGGGGCGGCGGTGGGCTCGGCCGTGACCTCTTCTGCCGGCGGCAGAGTGGGCTCAGGGGTCACCTCTTCGGTCGGGGGAGCCTGGGTGGGCTCTTCGGTGGCAGGCGGGGCGGTGACGGTGAATGAGCCGCCCTGGGAGGCGCCGGAGCTCTGGCCGGCGGCGGTGTAGCCGTAGTCGCCCGCCGCGTCCGCGGAATCGGGCAGGGTCACCGCGCAGGACCAGGCGCCGTCTGCGCCTACTGCTGCCTCACACGACAAGGAGATGTCGCTGGGCCCGGTCACATCGACGGTGACGGTTTCGTCTGGCAAGTACCCGGCGCCGTCGCTGTTGTCACCGCTGATGGTGACGACCGCGCCTGGGGCGTAGTCGGGTTGATCGGATTGTGCCGCGGCGAAGGCGGCGGCCGGACCAAGGGCCATAACCAGGACAAGAGCCAAAGAAAGTCCGGCAAGAACGCGCTGTTTCATGAAGTTTCTCCTCAAATATGTCTGCGCCCTCCGGCGCAGGTTTCAAAACGAAGTCTCGCAAACATGCTTTCGCAGTGCATGCAGCGAGCGGTGGCTTGCGACAAACGAAGTCGGCCGCCTGTACTGCGCGACCGACTTGGATGCGCTGCAAACTGCCGGAGTCTAGGCGATCCCGGTCACAAATGGGTCACAATTTTGGGGCAGATTCCGGCTAGCGGGTGCTGAACATGTAGCCGGCGCCGGGGATGCTGAGAAGGCGGCGCGGGCTGGCGGGCTGGGGCTCGATCTTGTGGCGGATGCGGTAAACGACGTTCTTTAGGGCGGCGGGGTCGCCCCGGCCGGGGTCGCGCCACGTGCGGCGGATGAGCTCGTCGGCGGAGATCGGCTGGTCCGGCCGGGCCATGAGCACGTGCAGCAGGCGCATTTCGAGGTTGGTCAGGGGCGCGACGGAACCGTCGGCCAAGACCAAGTGGCGCTGGGCAGGGACGAGGGCCAGGGAGCCGGCGGAGATCTCCCGCAGGAAGCTGACGGGCACGGTCCAGGAGCGACGCAGCCAGGACCGGACCTTGGCCAGAAGGAGGGCGGAGCTGATGGTCTTGGGGATGCACTCGTCGACGCCGGCCTCATACGCACTCAGGAGATCGTCGTCCCGGCAGGCCTCGCACAGGAGCAAGATGGGGTTGACGGCCGCCTGGCGCAGCTCGTGGATCATGCGCAGGACATTCGGCATGGATCCCGTGCCGTCGATGAGGATCACGTCGGGCGTGGTCTGCTGGAAGAGATCCAGCGCGGCGGCGAAGGACGATTGCTGGACGGCATGGAAGTTGCCGGACCTGAGGGCCGAGATCCACGCCGGCTTGGGGGAACGGTCCTGCGAGACGACCAGGAGGGTGGGCAGTTCCCGGGCGGAGCGGGTTGCGTGGTGTGACGTGTGCATGGGCGCAGGCCCGGCGTGCCCCGGGGGACCCGGAGCGCAGGCGGGGGCCTGGGATGAATTTTAGCACTTGGCGCGGCGGGATGGAGCGACTCGAGGCGGCCGGGGAGAGGAGCCCTAGTCCAGCTTGAGGGCCTCCAGGCGCTCGGCCTGCGGAGCGCCTTTGCGGCCGAGAACCTTGTAGACCCCGACCGGCTCGGTCTTGCCCTTGACGATCACGTCTTCGACGAATTCGGCGTCGAATTCGTCCTTGACGAGCTGATAGGTGGCGGCGCTGATGAGAATGGGCCACTTGTGCTTCTTGGTCAGGTCCTGCAGGCGGGCGGCGAGGTTGACATTGTCGCCGATGGCGGTGTAGTTGATGCGGCGTTCCGAACCCAGCATGCCGACGAAAGCCTGCCCGGTGTTGAGGCCGACGCCGATCTGGAAGGCCTCAGCGGGAGGCAGGATGCCCTTCGAGTACCAGGATTGCCGGAGGCCCTGGAGGGAGTGGAGCATATCCACCGCGGTGCGGAGGGCGCGCAGGGCATGGTCCGGGTGGGCGACGGGCTCGCCGAAGAAGGCCATCACCGCATCGCCTTCGTACTTGTCGATGGTGCCGCCGTGACGGTAGATGATCTCGGCCATGGCTTCCAGGTAGGGGTTGAGCACGGCCACGACCTGCTCGGGCGAGAGTTTTTCGGACAGGGTGGTGAACCCGCGAACATCGGAGAAGAGGATGGTGATGTCGGCGCGTTTGTTCAGGGCGGAGAGGTCGCTGGCGGAGACCATCTGATCAATGATCTCGCTGGAGAGGAAGCGGCCGAACAAGCCGCGCAGATGGCGTTTCTCGAGCTCCTGCGAGACGGCCTGCCCCATGGTGGGCAGGATGACGCCGCCAATGAGCATGAGGGCGGGGGCCACCATGCCGATGAACAGGCCCAGAGAACGGAAGAAGAAGAACGCGGCGGCGATGAAGGCGAAGAGGACAGCGGCCGTGACGCCCAGGACGCGCACGGGCTCGCGCAGCCGCAAGACCCAGGCGGCGATGCCGGCCATGAGCAGGATCTCCAGCAGATTGGCCCAGGGCGGGAGCAGACGCAAGTAGCTGCCGGTCAGAATGCCGTCGACGGCGTTGGCGACGACCTCGACCCCGGGGGTGCGATTGACGGAGGAATAGGGCGTGGCCCAGACGTCCTGCAGGGTGGTGGTGGTGGCGCCGATGAGGACGATCTTGCCCTTGAAGGCTTCCGCGGGGATGTCGCCCTCGGCGACGGAAGAAGCGGAGTAGGTGGGGAAGGTTTTGGCCGGGCCGGCATAGTTGATGAGCATGCGCCTGGCCGTGAGCGGAATGGTCTGGCCATTGAAGACGACAGCCGAGTCCGAGAAGGCGTCGGGCAGCGGCACGTCGAGGTAGAGGCTGACGAGATGAACGGCCCAATGGACGTGGGTCTCTCCCGCCGCCCGATCGAAGAGCTGGAGCTGGCGCAAGGTGGCATCAGAGTCGAGCACGGTGGGGGTGATGCCGATGCGGGTGAAGGCCTGGCGATAGATCTCGAAGGGCATCTCGAACGTCTCGGAGGCGAGGGTGGCGCCGCCGGTCTGCTGGAGGGTGCGGAAGATGTTGGCGACGCCGACGGAAGCCCTGGATTCCTTGAAGGCGCGCGCCAATGCCAGATCACCCTGCGGATCGGGGTCGGGCCCGGGGAGGAGGACATCCAATCCGACGACGCTGGCGCCGGCCTGATTGAGGCGATCGACGATCCTGGCGGTGTAGGCGCGGGGCCAGGGCCAACGATAGCCCGTCCAGTTGAAACTGGCATCGTCAATGGCGACAATCACCACCTGCCCGGAGGGCTGGCGTGCGGGGAGCAGCCGCATGATGAGGTCGCGGCTGTAGAGCTCGAGCTGCGTGAGCGGCGTGCTGATGTTCGGAAGAAGGGCCAGAACCTGGAGGACGACCAGCACCAGGGCCAGGCTGGCGATGAGGAAGGCTTGAGAGCGGATGAGACGCATGGTCTAGGACCTCTCTGTCCTGGGGAGAGCCTGAACGGCTGCGGTCGCGGTCGGGGAGGATACCGTCATTCCGGGATTGGCGCCAGCGTGGATGAGGGAAGGCCGGGCAGGCCAGGGGCGCCGGCTGGACGGGGAATGCAACGGCGACCACCAAGCGCGGTGGTCGCCGTGGTCGCCAGTTGGGCCCCCGCATGGGCGCAGCTACCCCCGGGCCTGCTTCTCTTTTCCGCTGCCCTTGCCGCCGCCCTCATTGCCCGAGCCGTTGCCGCCGGGGGCCACGCCACAGTTGGAATTGGGGCCACCACAATCCTGGGTCTCGTCCTGCGTTTCCGTCTCGCGCGGCACAGCGCTGCAGGCGCCCACGCCGGTATTGCTTTCCCAGTCCTCGCAATCCTTGTTGGTCATGTAGCCGGGCTGCGGGGATTCGCCGGAGAAGGCCTGGGCGGTTTGACCCGTGGCGATGTCGACGTTTCCGGAAGTGTTGGTTAGATTGCAATGGCCTTCGACGCACACGATGCGGACCTGGCCGCTGGAAGAGTTGTAGACGACGGTCATCAGGCTGCCGCTGACGGAGGCCACACCGGTCTCGGTTTCAACCTCCAGGGAGCCGCCGCGCAGGACGACCCACAACTTGCCGGCTTCGAGCTGCAAGGGGATGATGGTGCCCTGTGAATCCTCCTCAGTGGGCTGGAGGGTGAAGAGGGTTCCAGGGCCGACGCGGACGACCGTCCCGGTTGAGAAATCTAGACGGGCCCTGCCGTTGCTCTCGGTCTGGATCTGTGCCCCCACTTGCAGGACCTGGCCTTGCTCAGCCTGCTGGAAGGCGGCATTCTCATTTGCACGAACAAGGACGCTGCCCCAGACCTCGCCGAGCTTGGCCGTCAATGGTTCCTCAGCAGGCTGAGCGGCAGCCGAGGCGAAACCGTGGGCGGCGAGCAGGGAGGCGCCGGTAAGCAATGCAACAAAGAATCGTGTGCGCGACCGCATACTCTATCCTCCTCTGGGAACTCGACTTGCGTACTAAAACTCAACCATTGTTATCCACTTCCGTGAAAAAGTCAATGGCCGCTTGTGAACGGGGGCGCAGGGGCGGATGCCCCCACAGGGATGCGCGCACGGAGGCCCAGGCCAAGGGCGAGCCGGGGCAACGGCAGGCAGTTGCCGGTCGCCTTCATTGCGAATGCCCAGGCATTATGTCTGCCTCAACCGTGCTGCTGCGCGGGCCAAATCTTGTCCAGGATGGAGATCGCCTGATCGTAGTCGCGGACGAGATGATTGGCGAGCATGGCGCGCAGCGCCTTGGCGTAGCTCTGTTCCATGACGGCTTCCGCCCAGAGCATTTCGAAGGTGGCGTTGGTGAGCAGGAGCGCCTCGAGCTCGGGCGGCAGACCCCCGTCGTAGGCCAGCGGCAGGAGGCCATCCCGCCTGACGACGCAGGGCACTTCGACGATGGCCTCAGCCGGGAGGAACGGCAGGGCGCGATCGTTGGAGATCTGCAGGACCTGAACCTCGGCTGAGTCAGCGCCATGCGCGAGGATGAAGGGGACGACCATCAGCTGATACCAGGCCGCGTTGCGTCTGACGAGACTGGCCGGCTTCTGGCGGGGCTGGTCGACCTGGTAGGCGGCCTGGATCTCGGCTTCCAGCTCCAGCAACTCCAGGGCGCGCGGGCGGCTGCCCTGCTGGGACGCAAGCATGCGATTGGGATGGTAGAGGTACTTGAAATAGGAGGTGGGAATGACGCCCAGGGCGCGGAGGATGGCGGGTTCGACGGGGAGGTTGGGCTGGGCGAGGATCTTCTCCAGCACAGACGGGAAGACATCGCGACCCTGCCAGCGCACGCCGGTGACCCAGCCGAAGTGGTTCATGCCGGTGTAGCGCACGACGATATCCCGGACGGGGACGCCGAGCAGATCGGCGATGGTCCGCGCGGCCAAGATCGGCAGATCGCAGAGACTGACGACCTGCAGGGATGTGCGGCGGGTGATGGCGTACTGCACCATGCTGCTGGGATTGGTGAGGTTGACGATCACGGCGGCGGGGGCGACCTGCTGGATGACCGAGCACAGCTCGAGGACCACCGGGATGGTGCGCAGGGCCATGTTCATGCCGCCGGGGCCAAAGGTCTCTTCGCCCGGGAGGCCGAACTGGTGGGGGAAGGTCTCATCGAACGCGCGTCCGGCGTACCCACCGACGCGGATCTGATTGAGGACGTAGTCTGCGCCCTCGAGGCCGCGGCGGGGATCTGTGTGGGTGTCGAGGGTGATAGGAGGGGCCGCCCTCCCGGCCAGCCGCCGGCACATGGCTGCGACCGCTTCCAGCTTGGCGCGGTCGCGGCCGATGAGCGAAACATGAAGCGCGGGGCGATGTGCTTCGTGCGCGAACACGTCGATGAGCTCAGGGGTGGCCACCCCGCTGCCTCCGAGAACCGCGAGCCTGATCGCCTGCGTTGTGCGCACCTCTGGCCTCTCTGTGTGTCGAAGTCCACGACTGCCTGCGCCGCATCCCGCCGGGCAGAGGAGCCCAGCTTCGACGGCGGCCTGGAACTGATCGCGCCGCTCCTGGAAGCCAAGGGCCTCGCGGAAGAATGCGACGCGCTGACCGATGCAGCCGATGTGCACGGTGCGCGATGCAGACAGGTGGCTTCAGGATTATAGGCGGTCGCCAGTTTGACAGTCAAGCAACAAGCACGGGCTGTGACGCTCGAGGTGCGCATGGGTGGGCGGGGCGGGTGCGACCGGCGCTGACGAACGGGAACCCACCATGCAAGGCCAGGTCGATTGACGGCACATCATGGTTCGGAACACTCCGCTGATGAGCAACCCACACGCGCCGCTGTTCGCCTGTCCTTTGACGGTGGTGAAGGGATTGGAGGCCAGAAGTCCGCACAAGAATTGCAGGGTGACCGAGACACGGTAGAATCCGCAGCCGACCATGGCGCGAAAGCTCAAATCCATCATTTTCGATTTCGGAAACGTGCTGGGCGTCTGGGATCCCAGACGGCTGTACGCGAACCTGCTTCCGGATGCGCGGGCCGTTGAGTCGTTCCTGCACGAAATCGATTTCCCGGCCTGGAACGCGGAGCAAGACAGAGGGCGACCCTTTTCCGAGGGCGTGGCCGTGTTAAGTGCCGAGTTTCCGCAATACGCCCATCTGATCCGCGCCTACAACGAACGATGGGAGGAGTCGGTGGTGGGGGCGATCGAAGGGACGGTGGAGATCGTGCGGCAGCTGGCCAAGGCCGGCCATCCCCTGTACATCCTGAGCAACTTCTCGGCCGAGAAATTCCCGGTCATGCGGCGACGCTATCCGTTCCTGGACCTGTTTGATGACATCATCATCTCGGGCGAGCACAAGCTGATCAAGCCCGATGCGGCGATCTATCACCTGACGCTGAGGCGCATCGGGCGGAGCGCCACGGACTGCGTGTTCATCGACGATTCCCCGCCCAACCTGGAAACCGCGCGCAGGCTCGGCTTCAAAACCATACACTACCAGTCGCCGCCACAGTTGAGGAGCGAGCTGCGCCGGATCGGGATCCTCGACGGATCGAACCAGGTCGCGGGATAGGGCGGAAGCTCGCAGACAGGGAGAAGACATGGACTATCGAAGACTGGGATCGACGGGGCTGAAAGTATCGCCGCTGTGCATGGGAACCATGCAATTCGGCTGGTCGGTGAACGAGGCGGACACGCGGCGGATCCTGTCTGCGACCCTGGATGCGGGCATCAATTTCCTCGATACCGCGGATGTCTACTCCCGCTGGGTGGAGGGCAACCCGGGCGGCGTGGCCGAGACCCACGTGGGCAACTGGATGAAGAATGCCAGGGTGACGCGCGACCGAGTGGTGCTGGCCACGAAGGTGCGGGGTGAGATGGGACCCGGGCCGAACGATCGAGGCTTGGGCCGGGTGCACATGATGCAGGCGGTGGAAGCCTCATTGAGGCGACTTCAGACCGACTATATCGACCTTTACCAGGCGCACTGGTCCGATCCGGAGACGCCCATCGAAGAGACGATGCGCGCGTTCGATGACCTGGTGCGGCAGGGCAAAGTGCGCTACGTGGGGGCATCGAACTACAAGGCGTGGGAGCTGATGCAGGCTTTGTGGACATCGGATCGCCACGGCCTGGCGCGATACGTCTGCCTGCAGCCCCATCACAATTTGATCTGGCGCAGCGAGTTCGAGGCCGAACTGCGGGATGTGTGCAGTGCCTACGGCCTGGGGGTGATCCCCTACAGCCCGCTGGCGGGAGGCTTGCTGACCGGAAAGTATCGCAAGGACCAGCCGCTGCCCGAGAGCGCACGCGCGGAGAGCCGCAAGCGCCACATGACGGACGCCAATCTGGCCGTGCTGGCGAAAGTGGATGAGGTGGCCGCCACACACCATGCAACGCCGGCACAGGTGGCGCTGGCATGGCTGCTGGCGGATCCGGTGATCACCAGTCCGATCATCGGCGCCACCAGCCTGGAGCAGCTGAAGGAGAATGTGGGTGCCCTGGACGTGAAGCTCGGCAGCGAAGACGTGGCCGCTCTCAATGAGGCCACTGCCTGGAAAACGAAGCCGGAGGGATAGCCAGGCCTCCGGCCGGGCGCCGAGCGGCGTTGCAGCCGCACCTGTTTTTGGATCCATCAGCCCTCCGATCGCAGAGGGCTGATGATCAATGGGGAGAAGCCACGGATCCTGCCTGAGTCACGAACCCAGCCGGCGCCACGGAGCCGGCCCAGCGTGCTACTGCT
>DATIPW010000229.1:0-1590 GCA_035471605.1 Anaerolineales bacterium
GAGCAGTGATGCTAGGCGAAAAGCCGCCGGAAAAGGTTGGATGCCAGGAGGCCATCCGGATCACAGCGCCTCTTCAGGCGCTTGAATTGCGAGATGGTCCTGGCGCCCAAGAAGCGGGCGGTGGTGCCGGACTGGGTTTCGCTGTTCTTGGCGAAGTAGAAACGCCCGCCGGCGGCAACGACGATGCGGTCGAACTCCTGCAGCATGCGGCTCAAGGCAAGTCGATTGCCTTCGGTTATCTTAAAGTCCAAGGCAGCAGAGAAGCCATCGACCGCGTGGCTCAGCAGAAAGCGGTCCGGCCGATGGCGCTTGGTGACGCCCAAGTAGGCAGGCAGGCCGCGTTGGTGGGAGAGCTTGAGCATCTCCGTCCAAGCCGCCTCGGCACTGTCCCGGGGAAGGAAAGATTGATACTGTATCAGACCGCCGCGGCCAAAGGCAAGTTCCCAACCGGGAATGTAGTCCAGAAGGAAGTGAAAGGCGGCGTGAGACTGTCTGAAGGTATGCGGCGGAAGGCTGGCCAAGTACTTTGCTGTATTCACGGCGCGGGTGCCGAGGCTGTTGATGAATGGCCGCATCGCGTAGTGCAACAGAGACTTTGGAAAGACCCCAAAGATGCGGGGAGGCAGAACCTGGTTTTCGAGCAGCATGGTCCGGGCTGGATCCGGATCCTCGCCGTCTTCCAGATAGCGGGCCGCATGGATCTGTCCCCGGCCGAGTGATGCTCCCCGGGCGGTCGCGTCGATCCACCCAACGATGTAGTCCGAAGCGGGGGCGTGCTCCAGCAGATCATCAAGATGCTGATGCAGGTTGCGCGACGGCCGGGCCGAAACCTCGAGCAGGCCGGAATGGATGCGCTTCAGCTGAAGGCGAATCGAGGTGAAAACACCCAGCATCCCCAGGCCGCCGATCATGGCATAGAAGAGATCGGCATTCCGCTTGGGGCTGCAGGCGACCTTTGCGCCCGTTGGGAGGAGGGCTGTGAACTCCAGCACGTGCTCACCGATCGTGCCCATGCGGAAGTTGTTCTTGCCGTGAATGTTGGCGGCAAGACAACCGCCCAGCGTGGTACGCATGGTGCCCGAGACAACCGGCGGCCACCACCCGGCAGAAACCACGTGCTGCCAGAGCTGCTGCAGGGTCACGCCTGGCTCGACTTCCACCTGGCCCGTGGAAGGATCCCAGCGAAGAATGCGATTCATCTGCGAGAGGTCGAGCACAATGCCGCCGCCATTGAGAGCGGCATCGTTGTAGCTGCGGCCTGACCCGCGCGGTGCCACTGTGAGCCCCAGGCGGCGGGCGAGGCGAAATGCCCCCAGGATCTCGTCCAAGCGCTTCGGGCGAAGAACGTAGGCCTGGGTAAGCAAGGAATGGCCAAAGTTCTCGAGCGTGGAAAAGCTGGTGGTGAGATCAGGTGTGGTCACACAGATATCCGAAATCTAGGAAGCTTCCAAAGCAGGAACGGATGCGGCACGCAGCGCGGATTCCGCACGCAGCGCGGGCCTAGAAAGACATGCGGCGGAACAGCAGGGACGGTATGTTGCGGATGACCAGCATCAGCCAGCTCCAGAACCAGGGCGTGTAGATCTGTTG
>DATIPW010000230.1:0-5066 GCA_035471605.1 Anaerolineales bacterium
AGAATAAAGGTGTTGCCGTTGACAACACCATCAATGGATACCTTGCTGCCCAGGAGCAGCACGTCATGGTTGACGACAACCCCAGCGGGAATGCTGTCTCCGTAGACGATACCGCCCTGGGCGTAGGCGGCCGTGGGAAAGGCAAGTGCGGCAAGCAACGTAAGGGCAAGAGCGATGCGCTTCATATGGCCTCCCATGGATGAGGTGATTGTACTGCGGAGGAGACTGTGCCATCGTCGCCCTCCCCATTGTTTTCATTATGCTTGGGAAAGCGCTGGCAGATCGAATTGGAGCGATGGAATAGGCGCCCAAGCGCTCAATAGCAGGCCCACGACAAGGGCCGCTCAGATACACGCAGAGGGGCGCGCGGACTTCCGTGGAACTTGACTCGCTGGCTACAGTGAGCGGCGATTGAGCATCCACCGCCTGTATGCAGCCTGCAGCAAGCGGTACTGGATACTCCCTGCGGGAAAGAGCGCTTCACGGAGCCGAGTGAGAAATCCAGCAATCCTCCAGATCTCGCCAATGTCGCCGCGGACTCCCTCCACGGCAAATGCGGCTCGCTGGCCGGTTAGGGCAAGGAAATCCTTGTGGGTGAAGCCATAGAGTTCGGCAATCCGGACAGCTCTTGGAGGATCGCCGAGGGCTTCGAACAGGAGATTGAGCCCAAACAACTGCATCGCAGGAGATGTGACTCGAGCATCCAGGGCCAGGCGGCCCAGAACGTAGCCGGGGTCGGAACCGGCAGGGCGCCGATACGCCTCGGCATCCGGAAATACTTGCAGCAGGTCTTCAAATGTGCTCAACGAGCGATAATGCTCGAGGACTTGCAAGAACTCAAAGTTGTGTCGGACCCGGGTCGCTGGCCGGTTGCCGCTGATATTGGATTGATCGGAAGGCACGCGAAAACCCACGAGCTTTTGCGGAAGAACGTGGATTTCGTACTTCAGGCAGAGTCGCACCCAGAGGTCCAAGTCGGGGATCTGACCGAATCCATTGCGATAGTAGCCGCACTGGTCGTAGCACTCGCGCCGAATCAATACACTCGGGTGGCACAGTGCATTGCCCTGATAGAAGAAGTGGTTTAACCAAGCGTGACGGCTCCGATTGGGTTGCTCAAAGATCCTGTAATAGAAATGGGCATGATCTGTGAGTGGTTGGCCACGCTCGTCGATGATCATGGCATGGGTGAAGACCGCGCCGATCCGCGGCTGTGCATCCAGAAGGTCAACTTGCCGCTGCAGCTTGTCAGGTTCCCAGAGATTGTCCGAGTGGTGAACAGCAATGAACTCACCGGTGGTGAGCTGCTGGACGATACGCTTCATATCCTGTTTGTCATTCCGGTTGACCGGATTGCGCAAGGCATGGATACGCTGGTCGTCGAAACTCTCAATGATGTTCCAAGACTCGTCCGAGGACGCATCATCAAGGATGAACAACTCAAAATCTGAGTAGGTTTGATCCAGCACGCTCCGAATCGCCCCGCGCAGGAACGGGGCATGATTGAAGGACGACATAAAGATGGAAACGCGGGTCATGTGGCAGGCGGAGGCGAGATGGGTTTCCGCGGGCCTTCGATGATTCCACTGCCAGCCCGCAGGGCCTCGTCGTAGGCCTTCCAGCCCGGATCTTGCGGCGGCAGGAGGATGTCGTCGATGTGGATCTTGGCGTCCTTGCGGAGGGCATGGCGGAGCGCTATTCCCTCGGAGAGGCATATCGGCAGGCCCGGAAGCGCCCGGTTGGCGCTGACGTTTTCGATCAAACCGTAGGCGCGGTAGCCTCCGATACCGTCGAGGACATCGCCCGGCTGGAGGTCGTTCTTGGCATAGGCGTACACATTGGTCAACATTCCACGATCGGGCTGCAAGGCGGCAGACCCATCCAGAAACGCTTCCGCAATGCAGGCCATGGTTTCAATGTGGCCCAGGTGATAAGGACGATGGAAAACATAAAACGGTCCGGACCCGAGGCGGCAGGGATACCAGCCCAGGGTCTCCATCTGGTGCGGGTGATCATTGAAACCCACTACAAACACGCCCCCCGGCGGATGGGCGCCCAGAACGTAGTCGACCAGTGGAGTTGTTCCGTCCCAAATCGCGGCAAAGTCGAAACGCTGGAACACCTCGTATACGTCGGTGACAGCCGGTCCGAGCATGCCGGGCACCAGCGTTCGTGCCCCAATGGCATTGGCAATCAGCGCCATCTCAATGCACAGCTTCGTTCCATCAGTGTAGGAGGTACACATCTTGTAGTCCATGAAGCGCCGGTCGGCCTCGGGCACGATGGAGGTCGGGCTGCTATATCGGTCAAGGTAGCCTTTCATGTTGCCGGCCAGGACTGTGCGGAAGCCCCAGAGTTCCACCTCATTGATCAAGCGCTTTATGACCGTGTGCTGGTCGCCATCTGCGCTGGTGTAGACGACGCCCTCCCTGCGTGCCCGCGCCAGTAGGTGGGGTCCAAATATGACGTCGGCCTCGGAATTCATCATGATCACATGCTTGTGATGGGCGATCGCATCCAGGGCAAACGAGAGGCCACCAATAACGGAATACGTAGCGTCCACTTGCACGTCCACGAAATCACATGCGGCGATCAATAGCCCGTCGGTACAGACAGCCAGCTTCCCCGACCGGATAGCGTCGTGCATTGCCGCCTGAGAGTCGACGACAAGGTACTCGCGACCCAGGGCTGAAGCCCAGCCAATGGCGCGGTCAATGCGGATATCGGCGATGGCCACGCAGTCGATGCCGGGCGTGACCTGGGCCTGTAGGACTATGCCCTTGCCAATATTGCCCACGCCGATTACGCCCAGGCGGATCTCGCGAGGCAACTTCTGGAGGCGGGCAAGTAAATGGCTCATGAGAGTAGTCGGCGTGACGCAATCAGGGGGAAACGTCAAAGCCAATGCAATATCGCGTAGTTGTGGCGGTTTGTGCTGATTGTAACCGCCTCGGCACACTCAGTTGCACTCCTCGGGCGAGCCGAACTAGAGACCGAGACAGACGGTTTCCTGGATCATGCAAGCGGCGCGGGGAAAAGGAAGTCTGCAGCAGAAAGCACCATCAATTGCCTGCGCATCGGTTGACCGCCTTCGAGTGGGAGGCATAGGGCCCGCCGTCCGAGTCCTTCGGTGCAACACCCAAGACTATGAGCTTGCCGCTGATCTGCCTACGATGTTTCGTCGCGTGATTGATGGCTTGCGGCCTGATGACCTATGGCTTGATTATCGAGCCGTCGCGCCGTTGCACCCGCGATTGCGGCACGCGGCCGGCGGGTCATCGTCATTCCATTCAACGGCTGACTAGATGCCAACGAGGAGTTGCACGTGGTACTGTTGTGCCGTTGCAAGAGAGACCAAGATCCGGGGCAGACAGCCTTCTACGTGCTATTGAATCCTCGCGACGAATGCACCAACTATACGTCGGGACCATTTACAGGCACGATATCCCGACTAGAGGAACGCCTACCAAACGGTCATGCCCCTATGCGGGACGGATACTTTGATTGTGCGCGTGGATTGTTCCCTATTGTTGCGGCAGCGGTCCGCGTTTTCTCGTTGCAGTGCGTTCGGGCGAGGCAAATCGGGCGCCGCCTGATTGCGCAAGGCTCTTGTACAGTAGAATCATTCGTATGACTACTGACGGCCAGGTCATCTACTCCATGGTGAAAGTCGGGCGCATTCACCCGCCCAACAAGCAGGTGCTGCGCGACATATCGCTCGGGTTCTACTATGGTGCCAAGATCGGTGTGCTCGGACTGAACGGCGCGGGCAAGTCCACGCTGCTGCGCATCATGGCGGGCGTCGATACAGACTATGTCGGCGAGATCGCGCAATCCAAGGGATACACGGTGGGCCTGCTGGAGCAGGAGCCGCAGCTGGACGAAGGCAAGACGGTGATTGAGGTGGTGCGCGAGGCGGTCCAGCCCATCGTGGATATGCTTGGGCGCTACGACGAGGTCAACGCCAAGTTCGCGGAGCCGGATGCCGACTTTGATGCACTGGTGGCAGAACAATCCAAGCTGCAGCAAGAGCTGGACAAGCACGACGCCTGGAACCTGGACAGCCACCTGGAGCTGGCCATGGACGCGCTGCGCTGCCCGCCCGCCGATACCCCAGTCAAAGTGCTCTCGGGGGGCGAGCGTCGCCGCGTGGCGCTGACCCGGCTGCTGTTGACCGAGCCGGACATTCTGCTGCTGGACGAACCGACGAACCACCTGGACGCCGAATCTGTGGCTTGGCTGGAGCATCACCTGCGTGAGTACAAGGGCACGGTCATCGCCGTGACACACGATCGCTACTTCCTGGACAACGTCGCCGGATGGATCCTGGAGCTGGACCGCGGCCACGGCATCCCGTGGAAGGGCAACTACTCCTCGTGGCTGGCCCAGAAGAAGGAACGTTTGGCGCAGGAAGAGAAGACGGAGAGCAAAAGACAGAAGACGCTGGAGCGCGAGCTCGAATGGATCAGCATGTCGCCGAAGGCCCGGCAGGCAAAAGGGCAGGCGCGCGTGACAGCCTACGAGAGGCTGCTGAGCCAGGAGACGGAGACGCGCCGCGAGGATCTGGAGATCTACCTTCCGCCGGGACCGCGGCTCGGCGACATCGTGTTCGAGCTGGAAGAGGTGAGCAAGGGCTATGAGGATCGGCTGCTGTTGGACGCGTTCTCTGCCAAGGTCCCGCCCGGCGCGATCGTCGGCGTGATCGGTCCGAACGGGGCCGGCAAGACCACGCTGCTGCGGATGATCACCGGCAAGGAGCAGCCAGACAACGGCTCCATCCGCATCGGTGAAACGGTGAAGCTGGCGTATGCGGATCAGCTGCGGCCGCTGGACGGCGAGAAGACCGTGTGGCAGGAGATCAGCGGCGGGCAGGATGAGATCGTTCTGGGAACACGCAAGATGAACTCCCGGGCCTATTGCGCCTCCTTCAACTTTGCCGGCACGGATCAGCAGAAGAAGGTGGGTGTGCTTTCCGGCGGCGAACGGAATCGTGTGCACCTGGCGAGGACATTGGCGCAGGGCGCCAACGTGCTGCTGCTGGACGAGCCCACGAACGATCTGGATGT
>DATIPW010000231.1:0-3162 GCA_035471605.1 Anaerolineales bacterium
GATCACGGGGCTTCTCGGCTTCCTGCTCCTGATGGGACTGGAGAGGATGCTGCAGCCGCGCGCCGTGGATGGCCTGTATTTCCAGAGCTGGTCCTCAGAAGCCTTCATGCAGACGGTTCCCATCCAGAACCTTCGCGATGCACCCTTGGAGACGCTCCTGAATATCCACATCCAGCCTCCGGCCTTTGATGCATTGCGGGCGGTTCTGGTCCGGTTTGCATCGGGCCCGGGCATCCACACTCAACTCAAGCAGGTCGATCATCGTATCTACTATATTTGGGCGGCCGTCTATGCACTGCTGGGATCCCTGCTCTTTCTGTGGATCGAAGACCTGACGACGGCCTGGTTCGCCTTCCCGGCTGCGCTCCTGTTTCTGCTCCATCCGGCCTCGATTCTCTACGCGACGCTGCTGGATACTACCCTGCTGACGGCCGTGCTCATCCTCTGGGCCTATTACCTGCTTTGGCAGGCCCAAGATAATTCCGGCGCTCCCGTCGGCTGGCTCATCGTCAGCGTGCTCGCCCTCTTCTTTACCCGATCCCTCTTCCAGTGGCCTTTCGTGCTGGTCTTCGCCGTCTGCCTGTGGCTGCTGGGAACGACGCGCCGCAGGGTGCTGACCTTCGTGCTGATCACAGGGGTGGTGGCGGGGCTGTGGATGGCGAAGCAGTACGCCCAGTTCGGCATCCTGTCCACCTCCTCCTTGACGGGCATCAATCTCTCCAGATCCGTCGGGATCCTGGATCGGGAGAACCGCCGCGTGGACCGGCAGGCGCACGAGGCCAGCGGGCTGCCGGCTGTGCTCCAAAATCGGTGGAAGACCGGGCACAGGGTGAATCTGAATCACAATAGCTACCTGGATCTCAATCAGCGCCTGATGGATCGCTACCAGGCGTATATGCTTTCGGCCCCGGTGGGCGACCTGACCCGCGCCTATCTATTCAATCTGCATCTCTATCTGCGGCCTTCCAGCGCCTACGAGGACAATGTGATTGTCAGTTGGCTCCCGTGGCGCTCCGTGTACGATTCCATCTTCTCGTTTCCCGTTCTGCCGGGCCTGCTGCTTGTGGCCGGGATCCTCACGCTGCTGCGGATGTTCCGGGAACGCACCTACCGATCGACGGCTGCCCTGCTCATCCCGGCTGCGTTGATCCTTCTGATCTCCGTGGTGTCCGAGAGGGGCGAGAATCACCGGTTCAAGTTCTTCCTGGAGCCGGTCCTGTATGTATTCATCCTCAGCGAGTTCTGGCGGCTGGGGGTGCACCTGCGACAGAAAGCGCGCAAGGCTCCCTCCCTGCGGCCCGGATGGATCTGAGGGCGCCACATTTGCCGCCTGCGCGTCATCCGCAGTCGGGAATCGGCGGCTCCATGAGCCTGCGGCTCCGTGCCGGCCCCTTCCAGGAGAAGGCCAAATGACACTTGATCCAACCTTTGTTGACCGCAACCGGATCGCCACCGACCGCATCCGCCAGTTGACGCAGGGCCTGACAGACGAACAGCTGCTCCACCCCGTTGGGGATGTGTGGACGGTCGCCATCTGCCTGGCCCATCTGGCCTTCTGGGATCGGCGCGTCATGTACGTCATGGACATGACGCTCAAGGACGGCAAGCTCTTTGTCCCTGAGCTCGACACCCTGGTCAATGACCTGTCTCTCCCGCTGTGGGCGGCCATCCCGCCGCGCCAGGCTGCGCGCCTGAGCGTCGAGACGGCCGAGGCCTGCGACCGGCAGCTGGAAGCGTTTCCGGAGCCGCTGCTCGGGAAGATGTATGAGTACAACCAGCGCTGGGTGATCCGCGCCCTGCACCGCAACGAGCACTTGGACGAGGTGGACCGGGCCTTGGGCATCGCCAGCCCCGGAGGCTAGAATGCCGGCTGGGCCGGCCCGTGGCTTGTCCTCCATTCTGGCCGTTGGGCTCGTCCTGCTCATCGGACTGGTCTGGATGGCCTTGGGCGTCCTGGTGGCAGCCTCGGCGCACCCCGCCCTGCATCTCCCGCAGCCCTGGAGCCTGCTTTGGGCCTTCTTTTCGGTCGGCGCCGGTCTGACGGCAATCGCCCTTGCCTGGTCCCTGTGGCGGCGCAGCCGGCTGGGCCACCACCTGACCCTGGCATTCCTGACCCTATCCGCCCTGGCCGTCGTCTTCGACGACCTGGGCTGGGCTGACCTGACATTCCTGGCAGCCCATGCTGCCGCCGCGGCCTTCCTCCTTCAGGATCGATCGCCCTATTCTGGCCCGCCAAGCGCGAACCCCTGAGACCTGAGATCGCCGCTCAGGAGGCACACTACACGCGCTACGCCACCGGTCATCGCGACGCACTGGCCCTACTGGACCCCGCCCTGCGCAGCGATCCGGCTCTCCATCCGCCGCCGCAGGTCTTGGCGAAGCTTGAGCCGGGCATGCCGCTCGACGCCGCCGGCCAGGCCCTGCGCCAGCAGCTCTGGCGCCGCGTGCGCGGATGATACAATTTTCGCGGAGCCTCCCATGGCTCCGCCAGCGATAGGAGCCTTGATGCTTCAAGAGCAGATCTACTGGCACCAGACCGTGACCATGCCGGCCTCCGTCCCGCCCTCACCCCTGCCGGCGAAGGTCGACGTGGCCGTGATTGGCGGCGGCTTCACCGGGCTGAGCGCCGCTTACGCCCTCGCCCGGCGTGGGGTCCGCGTGGCGGTCCTCGAGACACACGGCATGGGCTGGGGTGCCAGCTCGCGCAACGGTGGAATGGTTCTCAGCGGCCTCAAACTGGGCATGCAGACCATCGCCAGGCGCTACGGCATGGATCTCGCCCGGAGCCTGTGGCGCTGCTCGCTCGATTCCATAGACCTCGTGGAGCAACTGGTGCGGGAAGAGCACATTGAGTGCGGTTTCTCGCGCACCGGCCATCTGATGGTTGCCAGCAAGCCGGCTCACTTCGCCGGCCTCGAAGCCGAGGCGGAGTACCTGGATGCCAATTTCTCACACCGCGCGCGCCTCGTGCCGCGTTCGGAGCAGCGCAGCGAGATCGGCTCCGATGCCTTCTTTGGCGGCCTGGTGGATGAGGTCAGCGCAGGCCTCAATCCTGCCCAGTACGTGGTCGGGCTCGCTCAGGCTGGCGAACGGGCCGGTGCCATCCTGTGCCCCGGCAGCCAGGTCCTGAGCGTGCAGCGCAGCCCCGGCGGTTTCGACCTG
>DATIPW010000232.1:0-1622 GCA_035471605.1 Anaerolineales bacterium
GACCGCCTGCAGCTTCCTCGACAGCAGCTGCAGAGAGCGCCGGCTGAGCCCCGTCTTCTTCGTCAGCATGGCCAGCGACGGAAAGATCGACCCGCCCGTGCGGTCGGCGTGATCGGCGTAGGCCTCGAGCACATACTTCTCCGAGGGCGGGAGGTCCATCTTCCAGACGGCCCGGATGGCTTCGGTGCTCATCGGGCGTCCGTAGTGGCAGGTTTCTTCTGGATGACGAAAGGGCAGGTGTGCATGACAGCTCCTTGGGAAGGCGCGCTGCCAGAATCCTATGAAACATATGTTCTATCGTCAAGGACCAAAGTGTCCAAACTGTCAAGTTTTTGAGTGATTTTTCCGGCTGCGTGGCCAGCGCTTGTGATCGCCGGGCTGGCCGCCCCACTTGAACTGGGATAGGCTGCGGCGTACTATATGAGTGCAAGGGCAGGGTTCCCCTGGGGAGACCGGCGTCTGCCCGTCGCGGATCCGAGGGCAAGAAGCTGCTAGGAGAACAACATGACTCGAAAATTCCTGCTCTATTGCGGCATTCTCTCGTCGCTGCTCTACATCGCCACGGTCGTGTTCGCACCCGTGCAATGGCCGGCCTACAGCTCAACGTCCCAGACGGTCAGCGAACTGATCGCCACTGATGCGCCCACCAGGCTGCTCGTGGGGGCATTGTTTGTTGTCTATTCACTGCTCGTCTACGCCTTTGGAGTGGGCGTCTGGCAATCAGCAGGCGGAAGACTCCTACTGCGCCTTGCGGCGGTTGGGCTGATCGGGAAGGAGGTTCTGGGTCTGATCGTGACGCTGTTCTTCCCGATTCACCTGCGCGGTGTGCCCGTCACGATGAGCGACACGTTGCACGGCATCTTGACGATGGTGGGCAACCTGTTCATGCTGCTGGCGCTGGGGTGCGTGGCGGCGGCCTTCGGCACCCGACTGCGCATTTACTCCATTGCCACGATGGTCCTGCTGCTTGCGGGTGGAGCGCTGGCGGGCATGGACATTCCGAAGGTGCAAGCCAACCTGCCGACTCCGTGGATGGGGGTCTGGGAGCGCATCAACATCTTCGCCTACATGGCGTGGGTGGTGGTGCTGGCCGTGGTTCTCCTGCGCGCGACGCAGGAGATGAGGAAGGACCGCCGACCCTAGGACTCCGCGGAATCGAAGCCCCCTGGAATTGCCTCCAGCGAGGCGCCGCAGGCCCTGACGAGGACCGCAAGGTGAAGGGCTGGCGCCGGCGAGCCAGGCGGATGCCACCCGCGCGTTACGCATCCCCTGTTGTTTCACATGTTTCGCATCCGCGCGGCAACTTTTCCCCGGGGTGGTTCTTGTCTCTCCACCCCCAGACTCTTTGCAGACTCTGTAACGTCTGTAACAGTAGTCTATCAGTAACGTGCATCCCCAAAGGGGATGAGGGAAGGTCTGCGGGAAGGCCGGGGGCACGCTGCAAGGCGGCCGTGCCTGATGGGCTACGTCATCGCGCCCAGCGCGGCCAGCCTGGCCATGCCGATCTCCGCCACAGCCTCCACGCGTGCCGCGGCGTCGAGCACATCGGGGTCATTGGCGCGCTCGGCCGGGATGCGGGACCGGTACAGGCTGGTGGCATGCGCCCAGCGCTTGACATCCGG
>DATIPW010000233.1:0-3268 GCA_035471605.1 Anaerolineales bacterium
GGGTTTGCCCACGCGGACGGCCGCGCACTGGGGCCGGGTATTGGACGGAGGCGATTGAGGCATGCTGCTAGCGGATGCAGAACGCGCGCTCGCAGGGGCTCGCGCCAAGGCGCGGGAAATCGGGGTGGCCATGGCCATTGCGGTGGTCAACGAAGCCGGATTCCTGATCGCCTTCCTGCGCATGGATGACTCGGAGCTGGTCGCGATCCCGATCGCCCAGGACAAGGCGTATACGGCGCTGGTGAACCGGCTGAGCACCCGGGAGCTTGGGGAGCAAGCGCAACCCGGCGGGCCGCTGTACGGCATTCAGAACAACCTGGGCGGGCGGATGGTGATCTTTCCCGGCGGTGTGCCGGTCTGGCGTGACGGCAAGCTGATCGGCGCAGTCGGCGTCAGCGGCGGGACGGTGGAGCAGGATCATCTGTGCGCGGCCGCCGGGGAGGCCGCGGTCTAGGATGAAGATCCGGCTCAAAGCCGTCGGCGACCTGCGTGAGTACTTTGGGCGCGGCCCGCAGGAGATCCAACTGCCGGACGGCGCCAGCTTTCAGAACCTGATGGACCTGATCGCGGCCCGCTGGGGATCGCAGCTGCCCACCTACCTGTGGGACGCGCAAAAGGGGCAATTCCGCGGGGCGGTGTACCTTGTCAGGGACGGGCATGCCGTTTTGGACCTGGGGACCCCCCTGGAAGAGGATTCGGAAATTGCTGTCCTGCGGGCGCTATCTGGAGGGTAAGATAGGCGCATGCTCGGCAGATCTACGATAGGCTAGGAGGCCCAATGCAGACCACAGAAGCCAAAGGATATGCAGGCAAGCAACTGCGGGTGGACCTGGGAACGTGGAAGTCCCAATCCGAGCCCATCTCCGCGGAAATGTCCAGGCTGTACCTGGGCGGAGCCGGGTATGCGGCCCGGCTGCTGTATGACGAACTGCCCAAAGGCATCGATCCCCTGAGTCCCGAAAGCATCATGGTCGTTGCCACGGGCCCGCTGAGCATGAGCGCGGTGCCCGGCGGCGGTTCGGCCGTGCTGTGCTTCAAGTCCCCGCTGACCGGGGTCTGGGGCGAATCGCGGGTGGGCGGTGACTCCGGGCCGGATCTCAAGAAGGCAGGCTTCGACTACGTGATCGTGCGCGGCAAGTCTTCCAAGCCGGTCTATCTCGTGATCCGGGACGGGAAGTGTGAATTCCGGGACGCGGCGCACCTGCTGGGCAAAACCGTCTCAGAAAAGTGCGCCGAGATCCGCAAGGCAGTGGACTACGCAAAGGCCTCGGTCCTGTGCATCGGCGCCGCCGGCGAGCACCAGGTTCGCATCTCGGCGGTCATGTCTGATGACCGCGCCGCGGGCCGCTGCGGGGGCGGCGCCGTCTGGGGCAGCAAGAACCTGATCGCTATCGCCATCATCGGGACGGGCAAGGTCCCGGCGGCAGACCCGGCCCGCTACAAGAAGGTGATCAAGGACACGCACGACGAGATCAAGACCATCCCGGGTTTTCTGGGCATGCAGAGCGGCGGCACCATCGGCGATACGCCCGCCAATGACACGGACGGCGACTGGCCGACCAAGAACTGGCAGTCCAACTCGTGGGGCAAGGGCATCGAGCTGCATGATCGCTACCTGGCGCGCAACTTCATCGAGGGTTTCGGCTGCTATCGCGGCTGCACGATGGCCTGCGCGCGGCGGGTGCAGGTTCCGGACGGCGAGTACAAGACGCCCGTGCACGGCGGGGCCGAGTATGAATCCATTACGTGCTTCACGGCCTACGTGCTGAATGAGAACATGGACGCGGCCGTGTACAGCACCTGGCTGTGCAATGAGCTGGGCCTGGATACCATCTCGACCGGCTCGCTGATCGCCTTCGCCATGGAGTGCTTCGAGAAGGGCATGCTCTCCAAGCTGGATCCGGATCACCTGGATCTGCGCTGGGGCAATGCGGAGATCCTGCCGGTGATGGTGAACAAGATCGCCCACCGCGAAGGCCTGGGTAACATCCTGGCCGACGGAGTGCGCCAGGCCGCCAGCGTCATCGGCCAGGGCTCCGAGGAATTCGCGATCCACGTGAAGGGTCTGGAGGGGCCGGCCCACGATCCACGCTCCGGCAAGGCGCTGGCCATCACCTATGCCACGGCCAATCGCGGCATGTGCCATATCCACCCGCTGGAAGGCATGGCCTGGGACCGGGGCAAGCTGGATTGGGGCATGAAGAAGTACGGTGTTCCGGATCCTGAGAACGTGGAGCGCTGGGCGGAGACCCAGAAGGGCGGCGCGGTGGCGCTGCTTCAGGATGGCCTGGCGCTGCCCGAGGTGCTGGGCACGTGCAAGTTCTACATGTACGGGGGGGTGACCGTGGATCACTGGGCCGAGATGGTCTCGGCGCAGACCGGCTGGGATCTGGACGGGCGCGAGCTGCTGAAGATCTCCGAGCGCGTCCTCAACCTGCAGCGGATGTTCAATGTGCGCGAGGGCATCAGCCGCAAGGACGACGTGATCCCGCCGCGGGTGCGGGCCGTGCCGTCCTTTGGCAAATACTCTACGGAGCCGGAGGTCGAGCTGGTGAACCTGGACGGCCTGCTGGACGAGTACTACCAGAAGCGGGGCTGGGACCTGGCGACGGGGATTCCCACCCCGGCCAAGCTCAAGGAGCTGGATCTGGCGTAGTGTTGCCGCTTTTTCGGTGACTCTTCACAAGGGCCCAGGCCTGAATCAGCCTGGGCCTTTGCCTTGCTTGGGCTCTCCAGGGGCCGCGGAGGGCGGCCGCATTCGCCTGGCAGCGGCAGCACCCGATTTCAGCCGAACCCCGGGCCGCATGGTCGGTAGACCCGGCGGCAGGGCAGAGGATGCGGGCCTCGCAATCCACGAAGCTCTTGCTGGGTGTAGTATCGCCCAAAGTTGCCTTCTTGGACCGGGATCGGTACAATAGGAGTGTCGATTCCCCCCATGCAAAGGAGGTCAACCATGAAATCGTCCCGACTGGAAGTCCTATCCCCGTTGAGCGGGGCGTTCTCGGTGCTCTTGATCTTCGCATCCGCAGGGATCTTCGGTTTCTACGAGTACCTGCCGGCCCCGGAGGTGATCCAAAGCTACTTCCAGGAGAATGTTGCCCGGGTGGGCGCCGCCGGCTATCTGGGACTGGTGGCGGCGTTCCTGATGCTGTGGTTCGCGGGCAGCCTGCACAAGGGGCTGCGACAATATGAAGGCGGCCACGGCCGTCTGTCGCGCATCGCCTTCGGCGCGACGGTCGCGGCGGGCGCCGCCTGGGGGATGGCGTTC
>DATIPW010000234.1:0-3862 GCA_035471605.1 Anaerolineales bacterium
GTATTGCGGCGGATCCAGGAACTTCTCAATCCCGCGGGCCGCGATCACCTGCGGATACTTGCGCCCCTCGGCCTTCAGCCGCGCCACCTTGCGGATGATCTGGCCGATCTCCCGCTCCAGGTTGCGAACGCCGGCCTCAAACGTGTATTCCCGGATGATCCGCTTCAAGGCTCCGGTCTCAAAGGTCAGGCCCAGATCTCCCACGCCGTTCTCTTCGATCTGCCGGGGGATCAGATAGCGCGTGGCAATCTCCAGCTTTTCATCTTCGATATAGCCCGGGAACTCGATCACTTCCATGCGGTCCACCAGGGCGGGAGGGATCGGCCCCAAGTAGTTGGCCGTGGTCACGAACATCACCTTGGACAGGTCAAAGGGCATTTCGAGATAGTGATCACTGAAGGCGCCATTCTGCTCGGGATCCAGCACCTCCAGCATCGCCGAGGCCGGATCGCCCCGAAAATCCGAATACAGCTTGTCCACCTCATCCAACATGAACAGCGGGTTCACCGTGCCGGCCCGCTTCATGGTTTGCAGCACGCGCCCCGGCAGCGCGCCAATGTAGGTCCGCCGGTGGCCGCGGATCTCGGCCTCGTCGCGGATTCCGCCCAGCGAGACCCGCACGAATTTGCGGCCCAGCGCCTCCGCGATCGAGCGCCCCAGCGAGGTCTTGCCCGTGCCCGGCGGTCCCACGAAGCACAGGATCGGCTGCCGTTCCTTCTTGGGCTTCAGCGACCGCACCGCGATGTACTCCAGGATGCGTTCCTTGGCCTTTTTCAGTCCGTAGTGGTCTCGCTCCAGGATCCGGGCCGCATGGCGCACGTCCAGGTTGTCGGGCGTGGCCGTGGTCCACGGCAAGTCAAGGATCCATTCAATGTAGCTTCGGATCGTGCCGATTTCCGGTGCCATCGGCGGCATCTGGTTCAGCCGCTCCAGCTCCTTCATTGCTACGCCCTTCGGCTCGTCCGGCAAATTGGCGGCCAGAATCCTGCGCTTAAGTTCAGCCGCATCCCGCGTGAATACGTCACCCTCGCCCAGTTCGTTCTGGATCTGGCGCATTTGCTCGCGCAGGTAGTACTCGCGTTGTGTCTTGTCAACTTCATTGCGCACTTTGGAGTGGATCTCGTCCTGGAGCTCGAGCACATCCAGTTCCTGCGCAAGGATCTTGTGGATCGCCTGCAACCGTCCCCGCGGTTCCAGCAGCGTCAGCAGGTTCTGGCGCGCCTCCAGGCCCAGCGACAGGGAGGTCGCGATCATATCCGCCAGCCAGCCCGGCTCCGAGATGTTCATGGCGAAGGCGTGCGCCTCTTCGGGGATCGCCCGATCGAGCTGGACGACCTTGTCGAACAGGTTCAGCACCGAGCGCATCAACGCCTGCGTCTGGCGGTCCGCCGACGGCGACTCGTACACGGGACGCGCCTGTGCACTCTGGAAGGGCTTCTGTCGGCCGAACTGCACCACCTCCAGCCGGCGTCTCCCCTGCACCAACGCGCTCGAGGAGCCGTCGGGCATGGAAAGCAGCCGTCCCACTGCCATCTCCAGGCCAATTGGCAGAAAATCTGACGGCTGCGGATCCTCCAGCTCGGGATCCCTCTGGACCAATCCGATCACCGTCCGGTTCTTGGCTTGAGCTGCCTGGATGGCCAGCAGTGACGCCTCCCGCCCCACGAAGATCGGCGAGACCATGCGCGGAAACACCACCAGATCGCGCAAGGGCAGCACCGGTGCGTCGATCAGTCCTCGCTCATCCGGATCCCGGTTGGGCACGCGGTAGAGTTCGTCCGTGCGCTGGGATAGCGCCGGCGTAATATTGTCTTCTCTCTCGTTCCACTCAGCAGTGTGGTTCACAAGGCAGCTCCCGCCGCGGCCTGGGCAAACGCGGACAGGCCATCACAGCTCTGGACGGGGCTTCGCGCGATCCCCCGCCTGCCACGCCGTGATCGCCTCGGCGGTCACGAACATCGAACCAGCGGACAGGACAATGCTACCATCCTTTTCTGAGAGCTCCAACGCCCGCTGAAAGGCCGTCGCCACGCTTGGCTCCAGCTCGAAGGTCAAACCTGCGCTCTCCGCCTTCGGGGCGATGGCGGCCGGCGGCAGGGCCCGCGGGTGGTCCGCCTGGGTGATGAACACGCGCCGCACCTTGGTCTGAATCTCGCGGAACATGCCCGGGATGTTCTTATCTTCGGAGGCCCCGAAGATCAGGGTGACCTGTCTGTGGGGAAAGCATTCATCCAGCGTCTGGCGCAGCCTCGCAAAGGAATCCTGGTTGTGCGCCGAATCGAATATGACCGGCGGATCCCGGCGCACCACCTCAAAGCGGCCGGGCCACTGCACGCTCGCCAGCCCCCCCTGGATCGCAGCCTCGGGAACGGGCAGGCCTCCCTCGTCCAGCTTCCACAGGGCCGCGACCGCTGTGGCCGCATTCTGGACTTGGTGGGAGCCGAGCAGCGGAAGGGCAAGGCTTGTTGCCTTGGCTCCCTCCGTGACCCGAATCGACTGTCCATCGAGAGAGTGGCGCAGCCGCCGCACGCGCACATCGCGTCCTACAAGCGTGAACGGGGCATCGCGCTCATCTGCCACGCGGAGCAGAACATTCAGCGCCTCGTCTTTCTGCGGGGCAGAGATCACTGGCACTCCCCTCTTGATGATCCCGGCCTTCTCGCCCGCAATCTCGGCCAGCGTATCGCCCAGTACGGCCATGTGGTCGTAGCTCAATGAGGTGATTACCGAAACTCGCGGCGATACCACATTCGTCGCATCCAGCCTTCCCCCCAGGCCCACTTCAACCACCGCGACATCCACGTCAGCCTCTGCGAAATGCAGTAGGGCCAGCGCCGTGGTGATCTCAAACGTGGTCAGCTTCGGGATGCGTTCGATCTCCGGCTTGGCTCGGTCGACCAGCCGTGCCAGCGCGTCGTGGGCGATCGGCCGCCCGTCAACCTGGATTCGTTCGCAGTAGTCCAACAGATGCGGGGACGTGTACAATCCCGCCCGGTGGCCCGCCGCCTGAAGCCCGCTGGCCGCCATCGCGCATACCGAACCCTTGCCCTTGGTCCCGGCAACATGCAATATCGGGTACCGTTCCTGCGGATTCCCGAGTGCTGCCATCAGGGCTAGCATTCGATCAAGGTTGAACTCTGCCTTCGCCAGCTCGGACGAGTGCTTGAGACTATAATCGACAAAGGAATACAGATAGTCCAAAGCGAGGTTGTAGGCAGCATCGTCGGTGATCATCGCGGGGCATTGTATAGCGGAACGCAGAATCCGTAAATCAGAAGTGATCGGCATCCTGAACCTCCATCTTCATCTCCCCGGTTGCAGCTCCTTGAAGGAAAAGCGCGGTCGCATCCGTCCGCTCATGTCAAGGCTGCGGCGTGAGTTCAACCTGTCCGTGGCCGAGATGGGCTTCCAGGACCAGTGGCAGGAGGCGCTGATAGCATGTGCCATGGTCGGCAATGAGGGTGCGCACCTGCAGTCGGCACTCCATGCAACCCAGCGGTGGGTCAAAGCCAACTGGCCTGACGGCATGATCGTGGAAGATCGTATCGAAATCGTGTAGATGAGCCCGCCAACTTCCTCCTCGCCTCGCCGGGGCCGCATGAAGATCGCGGTCGTCGGCACCGGCGGTGTCGGTGGCTACTATGGTGCACTCCTGGCGCGAGCAGGGCATGATGTGTCTTTCGTCGCTCGCGGTTCCCACCTGCGCGCCATACAGGATCAGGGCCTTCAAGTGGAGAGCCCGTTTGGTGACTTCCGGATCAAGCCGGCACGGGCCACAGACGATCCGGCCCAAGTAGGCATGGTCGACCTGGTCCTCTTCTGTACCAAGACCTACTCCACCGACGAAGCAGCGGACCAGGCC
>DATIPW010000235.1:0-6523 GCA_035471605.1 Anaerolineales bacterium
CTGATGGGTCTGGTGGGCGAGAGCGGGTGCGGCAAGACGACGCTGGTGCTGGCATTGCTGCGGCTGCTGCCGGCCGCCGGCCAAATCGTGGGGGGCAAGATTCGCTTCATGGGCAATGACGTGACCGCCATGAGTGAAGACGCCCTCTTGGACCTGCGCTGGAAGGGTATCTCGATCATCTTCCAGGGCGCGATGAACGCCCTCAACCCCGTCCGCACGGTAGGTGACCAGATCGGCGAGGCGATAGTCAAGCACGTATGGGCTTTGCCGGGCGCCAGCTTGGATGACCGCGTGGTGGAATTACTGGAGCTGGTGGGGATCGCGGCCGATCACAAGGACCATTATCCTCACCAGTATTCTGGCGGCATGCGCCAGCGGGCCATGATTGCGATGGCACTGGCCTGTAATCCCCAGGTGGTGATCGCCGATGAGCCAACCACGGCGCTGGATGTCATGATCCAGGCGCAAATCCTGGAACTGCTGGAGAACCTGCGCAGGAATCTGGGGCTGGCCATCGTGCTCGTGACGCACGATCTTGGGGTCGTCGCCGAAATGTGCGACACCGTGCTGGTGATGTACGGGGGCGTAACGGCTGAGTACGCACAAGTGGACACCATCTACAACTCCGCGCAGCATCCCTACACCCAGGAGCTGCTCAAGGCCTTCCCCGATCTCTCCCGGCCTGAAAAACGCCTGGCATCCATCCCGGGCTACCCGCCCCGCCTGGACGCGCTCCCGGCCGGGTGTCGGTTTGCACCCCGTTGCCCTGTGGCGGTGGGCCCTTGCCGCACAGAGCCCCCGGCGCTGCGCGTCCTCGGCAAGAACCACCTTGCAAGTTGCCACCTACTCTAGGCCTGATGATGTCACCGGATATCATCCTGGAAGTCCAGGGCATCAAGAAATACTTTGTGGCGGGCAAGCCCGGCCTGCTCAACCGGCAGGTCCGCCATGTACATGCGGTGGATGATGTCAGCTTGCAGCTGAAGCGCGGTGAAGTTGTCGCGTTGGTTGGCGAGAGCGGCTGTGGCAAATCCACACTGGCCCTCACCCTGATGGGACTCGAGAAATCGACCGAGGGCAAGATCATCCTTGAAGGCATCGATATCACCCATGCCGACGAGAAATCCCGAAAACTCATGCGCCAGCGCGTGCAGATGGTCTTTCAGGATCCCTATGAATCGCTAAATCCTACTCAGACTGTTGAGGAGATTGTCTGCGAGCCGCTGGTGGTACACAAGATTGCTGCCAGCCCGGAAGAACGCCGGCAACGCGTCCTGCGGGCTCTCGAGGATGCCGGCCTGAAACCCGCTCATATCTACCTGCGGCGCTTTCCCCACGAGCTGTCGGGCGGTCAGCGCCAGCGCGTGGTCATTGCCGGAGCGCTTGTGCTGGAACCGCATCTTCTGCTGGCGGATGAGCCGGTCTCCATGCTGGATGTCTCAATCCGGGCTGAAATCTTGAATCTGCTGGCTGACCTGCGGGTCACGCGTCGCATCTCGATCATCTTCATCACCCACGACCTGGGCACGGTTGGCTATTTTGCAGACCGCGTCGCCGTCATGTATCTTGGTCGCATTGTGGAAATCGGGAGCATGCGGGCGGTGCTCGAGAACCCGCAGCATCCGTATACCCAGGCGCTGCTGTCGGTTGTCCCGGTGCCCAATCCGCGCCTGCGGCGGCAGCGCGTGATCCTTCAGGGCGAGACACCGAATCCCATAAACCTGCCCAGCGGATGTCGCTTCCACCCGCGGTGCCCTGCGGCAATCGAGGACTGCCGGCGAATTGACCCGCCTTTCGTCGAGATCTCGCCCGGACATCAGGCCGCTTGTCTCAGGGCCCAGCCGCAAGCATGACCATGGCCGATCTGGAAGGCTTGCTCCGGATGCCCTTCGTCGAGATCGACGGCGGATTTGATGTTTCTCCTGATGGACACCATGTCGCCTTCGCCTGGAACCTCACCGGGGAGTGGGAAATCTACGAAGCCGACCTGCGCGATCTCAATGAGCCTCGATTGCTTTCCGGCGGCCCGGGCGGTAAGTTCGCACCCAGGTATTCGCCCGATGGTTTGCGCGTTGCCTATGTGGTGGACTTCGACGGTGGAGAGAACTTTCACATCTTCAGCCAAGATTTGATGGGTGGTGAGCCTTTCGCTCCCGGGCAACGCAGCGCCGACCTGACGCCTGGCATCAGCTTTGCCGTCCAGCCCAATTTCTGCTATTCACCGGGTGGGGAACAGATTGCTTTCCTGGCGGATAAGAGCGGGTGTTTTGCCACCTATGTCATGCCCAGCAACGGCGGTGAGGCTAGGCTGCTGCTTGACAATGGCTTTCCCGCATGGGACGTGGTTTGGGCACCCGACGGGCGCCGCCTGGCTGTGATGAGCGAAGGGCACGGGCAGGACTACTACATCTTCATCATTTCCCTGGATGGCTCCGAAAACTGGCCGATCGCCGTGAACGGTGCGCCGATCAATGCTCATAATCCGGCTTGGTCGCCTGACGGTACGCGCTTGGCCTTTCGCTCAGATTTCCCGAATGGGTTTCACCAGGTTGGCCTTTTCGAGCTGGAGACAAGGAACGTATCCTGGCTCACCCAAGAGCAGGCCAATTGCCGCGTTCCCAGGTGGTCGCGAGATGGTTCTCAACTCACATACATTCGCGCCCAAGGAGCTTCGGACAAGGTCGTTGTCCATGCGCTGGATGGGGAGGCGCGAGAATTCGAGGTGGAAACCGGTGTGCACGCCAGACCGCACTTCACCCCCGACGCGAAACACGTCGTATTTGGCTTTGGCAACCCACGCCTGCCCCCCGCACTGTGGCGGCTGGAGTCTGAGTCGGGCAAACTGCGGCAACTGATGGGGTCCCCCAAGGAAGGTACGGGGCAGATGCCGGCTGCACTGCCGGAACAGATCACCTACCCGGGCAGGGATGGAGCACGCGTGCCGGCCTTGTTGTTCAGATCTGCGGACGCAGGCATCCACACGCCCGCCGTCGTCATGATTCACGGCGGGCCAAGCTGGCATTTCCAGGCGGATTGGTATCCGATGATGAGTCATCTTGCCAGCCGAGGTTTGACGGTGCTGGCTCCCAATTATCGCGGATCAACGGGCTACGGGCGTGATTGGCAACATGCCAACCGCTTTGACTTGGGTGGAATTGATACGGATGATGTGGCGGCCGGGGCGCACTACCTCATGGATGCAGGGCTGGCCGACCCACGACGTATCGCGGTTACCGGCCAAAGTCACGGGGGCTACCTGACCATGTCCTGCCTGACGCGCTATCCCGACCTGTGGTGCGCGGGATCTGCGGTTGTCCCGTTCCTGAACTGGTTCACCTCGCACCAGAATTCCCGCGAGGATTTGCAGCACTGGGATATCGAAAACTTCGGGGATCCCGTGGAAAATCATGATCTCTGGCATGAGCGTTCGCCATTCTTCTTTCTGGATCGCGTCAAGGCTCCGGTGCAGATGATCTGTGGGGAAAACGACCCGCGCTGCCCTGCCAGCGAGTCCATTCAGGCCCGGGATCGATTGGTGGAACTCGGCAAAGAAGTGGACTTTGTGCTCTATCGAGGCGAAGGGCATGCGTTTCTCAAGACCGAGAACGTGGTCGATGCCGAACTCCGGCGGGCGCGTTTCCTCCTGGACATGCTTGGCTAGTCGCCGAGCGAGGGAGGCCCGGCCCCTTCTCTGCCGCTGCTGAGGTCTTCGACGACGCAGTGGATCATGCCGCAGTGCGCAGACGCGTGCGGAGGAATGCGTGAGCGTTTTGAAGGTACTAGGCCAAGCCGAGGTCGAAGCCCTGCATCGGGCCACGCTTCGCATCTTGGGTGAGGTGGGCGTTTCGCTGACTCATTCGGGCGCCCGGCAGCTGCTGGTCGATGCAGGTGCCCGTGTCCATGATGGGCGCGTTCTATTGCCTGGCGACCTTGTTGAGGAGTGCGTCGCCAGATGCCCCTCCGAAGTAGTCGTCAGGGGGCGTGGCGGCAAAGCGACCATTCTCGGCGATGGCTCCCTCAATTTCCATAACCTCGGCGGGGCACGGGATATCGCCAATCCTGCAACGGGCGAGCACCGGCACGCCGTCCTCCAGGACATACGCGATTCGACCCGTCTCCTGGATGCGCTTCCAAACTGCAATACGGTAACCCCATTCTTCACGCCTTCCGACGTGCCGGGTGAGCTGATGTCGCTTGCCATGTACCGTCACGCAATGCCCTTCACCACCAAGCCACTCCAAGGCCCCGGGGTCCAGTTCGTGGCCGAGGTGAACTATGCCATCAGCATGGCTGAGATACTCGGCCCGCCGCGCGAAGTGCTGACTTTGAGCGTTTCGCCGGTCAGCCCCTTGTCCTTTCCCGATCACGAAGTCGAGGCCATGTTGGAGATCGCTCGGCGAGGCATCGCCTTTGCTCCCTTGCCATGCCCGACCGCCGGGACGACTGCGCCGTTCTCGATTGCGGGCGCGATTGCGCAGCAGGCTGCCGAAGTGCTGGCTTCACTTGTTTTGGCGCAGCTGGTGCATCCAGGACTGCCGATGGTCTTCTGTGGGCGACTGGCGATGATGGAACCGCGGACGGGTATTTCTGTTTGGGGTGGGCTCGAAATGGGCCTGGCGTCTGCAGGGACCGTGCAGCTGGGCCATCGCTACGGCCTGCCGGTGAACGTATATGGCTTTTCGACAAATGCCCATGCTCTCGACATCCAAAATGGCTTCGAGCGCGGGCTTAACGCCGTCATCCCCGCGCTGGCCGGCGCAGATGAGCTGTCGGGTATTGGCGAGATGGAGGCCGGGGTCTTGAGCACCTATGCCCAGATGGTGGCTGACGACGAATTCGCCTCAAGCATTCATCGAGCCCGCCGTGGCTTCCGTGCGGATGATGATTCCCTCGCAGTGGAGGTCATTGCCTCGGTGATGAATGGCTCTCGCAACTTCCTTGGACAACCGCATACCCTGAAGCACTTGAAGGCGGGCGAAATGTATGTGTCGAAATTGGCCGAACGCGGCAGCTGGGAAAGCTGGGAGATGGGTGGCCGAAAAGGGCTGGCAGAGCGCGCCCAGGAGCAGGCCGAGCGGATCCTGCGCCAGCACCAGGTCGAGCCGTTGACCGATTCCCAGTCCAAAGAACTCGATATCATCATGGCTGCTGCTCAGGAAGAATTGACAAAGTAGGCAGGCTTGGAGCGCACTGGGGTCAACGAAGAGCTAGTCCGCCCGTGTCAAGAACTGCACGCGGGATAATCCTCCTTCGCCGCAGGTGGGGCGAGACGCTTGAGCTGAGGCAAGATGTAGTAGCATTCGATTACCCAGTGGAGGCCAGCGACGTCGCCGGCAGATCTCTGGGCGACGGCGCGCGGGACGGAAATGCCCAAGGGCGCGTTGAGACTGTGTCCAGCAACGTGCCAATTGATTGTCTGCCTCAGTGTTGACTGCCTTGAACCAAGGAGCCCAAATGACCCAACAACCTTCCTACCTTGCCCCTGAACCTGGCCCCCCGACCAGCGGCCTGGCCGTTGCAAGCCTCGTCTCGGGAATCTTCGGTTTCACAATGCTGCCGTTGGTTGGCGCCCTGGTGGCCCTCTTGACGGGCTACGCGGCGCGCGCCGAGACGCGCTCCGTGCCGCCGCGCGCCGGCGGCGACAGCCTGGCCACGGCCGGCATCATTATGGGCTGGGTTCAGATCGGGCTCTCAGTCCTGGCTGGTCTGTGCGTGGTGGTCCTGGCCCTTCTGTTCTTCGTCGGCGCGTTTGCTGCCTGGGGCCAGTAGCCAAGGCAGCCCAGTACATTTGGGCACCCATCGCAGCGCGCGCATGACAAACACCGGATTGTGTTCCTGCAATCTGTGAGCCGGCCATGATCATCGCGAGCAGCTGGCTTGTGTCCGGCAACCAAGACCAAGTAAGACCGCGTCCATGACTCAAAGCGCAGCACAGGCACCTGGACCATCCTTGTTTGGCGTGGTACTGCCGGATCGACTCACGCTGGCCGCATTCATCGTGTTCATCGTGGTCAGCGGGGGAGCTTCGGTCGCCATCCGTTTCACATACGCGGAGCTGCCGCCGTTCTGGGGTGCCGCCGCGAGATTTGGACTTGGTGCCGCGATCTTCTACACGTGGGCAGCCGTGCGGCGGATCCCGTTGCCGCGGGGCAGGGCACTGGTGGGGGCAGTTCTGTTTGGTGTCTTCAGCATGGGGCTGGCATTTACCTTCATCTATTGGGGGCTGGTCAAGACGCCCGCAAGCCTGTATCAAACGCTGGTCGCGCTTGTCCCGTTGCTGACGCTCTTCTTTGCCTACTTCCATCAACTGGAGCCCTTCCGCCTGCGAGGCGTACTTGGGGCGCTGCTCACCGTCGTCGGAATCACGGTGGCCGTGGGAGGCGCCGCGGCCGACGATCTTCCCGCATTGCGGATTGTGGCGATCATCGCCGGCGCGGCTTGTCTGGCCGAGGCCGGGGTCATTGCCAAGGTATATCCTCGCAGCCATCCGGTTGCGACCAACGCGGTGGCCATGACTGTGGGT
>DATIPW010000236.1:0-15819 GCA_035471605.1 Anaerolineales bacterium
TCCGCAGCGCGCGTTCTCTCTCTGCAACGAGATGGCGGGCGCGGGGCGCCCGCCATCTCATCTATACGCGAATCGGCCAGCCTACGGTCTCGTGAAGTCCGCGACGCTGCCTCCGACGTCCTGGATCGAGTCGTACAGGAACTGGAGCACGTACTTCGGATTGTGAGTGAACGCTCCTGGATCCTTGACTGAGTACTGGTAGTTGTAGGCGGCCTTCAGGAGGCGAGGCGTCCAGGCGCCATAGCGAACCAGTCCGCTGTCGTCCTCGTCTGGCTTGCCATCCTGGTCCGCATCGACAAAGAAGTAGGGATATGAAGCGCCGTCATAGACGATCGGCGTTCCACCTTTTTCGGCATAGGCCTGGATCGCGGAATACAACGACTGACGCAGAACATCGATTTCCGCATAGATGCCCTCGGCCACGTCACCATTGCCGTTCCAATCGGTCGTGTCGGAGGCAAAGCGGATCTTCTCCAAGTCCTCCACGCCCGCAACCTCGGTGTGACAGCCCGTGCAGGCGTCCACCTTAACGCTCAACTCGTGGACGTCATGGCAGTCGGTGCACTTGTTGAGCGGGTGTGTGGTATTCTGCCCCACGTAAGTCTGCCCGTCGTACTGGTAGGCGCCCTTGGCGGCGTCGCCAAAGAGCGTCGCGCCCGCTGCAAAGTAGTGGATGTTCTTGAAGCTGATCTTTGGGTCGGGCGTGTCAGCCGGCTTGTCCGCCAGATAATTGTTCACGGTCACCGTCGACTCACGGCCCTGGTGACATTCAATGCACAAGTTGGCATCCACCGGTAGCAGGTTCCCATCGGCATCCTTTTCGGTACTGAAAGTCAGGGAAGTGCCGGACGGGAACGGGACATTGACCACGCCCAGCCGCTCGGGCCAGTTGGCGTCGTCGTGGCAGGTGGAGCACATGAAACCATTGGCGGGCGGCTGACCGACCACGCCAGTGATCTGCACGCTCGACTTGACCACGAGAGTCCCAGCATTGTGAATGAACTGGGGAAGACCTCCGGCGCTGTGGCATTTTGCGCAGCTAGCAGGAACCTCGCCTTCCTGATCCCAGTGGCGGAACGCCTCTGTGTTCCCCGCAAAGTGGCCGGCATCATTGCGCGTCAAGGTAGTCATGTCAACCGGCGTCGAGATCTGGCCGTTGAGATCCTCGATCGAGTCATACAGCAACTCAACGATGTACTTCGCATTGTGGGCAAACGCCCCAGGGTCCTTGGCGGCCACCTGGTAGTTGTATGCGGCTTTCAATATGCGAGCCGTCCAGGTGGAGTACGCCACGGCCGCGCCGTCTTTCTCATCCGCGTTGCCATCGCCGTCAGCATCGGCGAACCAGTATGGATAGCTGGCCCCGTCGTACACTACGGCCGTGCCGCCCACTTCCTTGGCATACATCTGGATCGAGCTGTACAGGATGTCCTGCAGGCCTTTGAGCTCGTAGTAGATGCCCTCTTTGGTGTCCCCGTTCCCGTTGTAGTCCTCGAGCGAGCCGGCCTCGCGGTTGTTCTTGAGGTCCTCAACGGTCTTGACATCCTGGTGGCACGCGGCGCACTCTTCCACCCGAACCTCTGTGGCGTGTTGATCGTGGCAGGCAATGCAGGTGTCAAACTCCGGCACGTGCCGGAACTTCGGATCGTAGATCTTGCCGTCGTACTCATAGCCCATCTGGGCCTGCGAGCCGTACAGCGTCCCGCCCGCGGCAAAGTAGTGTACGTTCCGGAAGCCAAAGCGGACGTCATTGCCCTCGGCGTTCTTGATGGGCGCCACCACCGCGTCCACGTCAGTGACTTTGAAGGTCTCGTTGATCTGCTTGTCTACGCTGACCTTCGATTCCCGCCCCTGGTGACACATCATGCAGCGTGCCTCACCGTCCGCCGAGGTTGCGACGACCTTGCCGGAGGGGAAGGTGACCTCGGTCAGAGCCATTGCCGCCGCGTTGTGGCAGGTGTCGCAGTTGAAGGGGCCAGCCGGCGCCGCGATTTCTGCGGCAACCTTGCCGGTGGAAATAAACTCCTGATAGCCGGCGGACGTATGGCACCTGGCACAGGCCGTCGGAACCACAGCCGGATCATCCTCATCCCAATGCACGAAGGCCTCTTCGGTGCCATTGGCGTGTCCAGAGGCGCGGAATTCTTCCTCGAAGGGAACCACCAATTCCAGCTTGGAGGGCTCTTCGGCCGCCGGAGGTGCTGCCGGTGTTGCACCACACGCAGCCAGCACTGCCATCCCCACGATTGCCGCACCCAAAAGAAGTAGAAAGCTTCTCAACGACATGTAGGCATTCTCCTTTCAGAATGTATGCTGATCGTCTTCTTGGTCTTTCCCCGCCACAATAAACAAGTGCAGAACTATTTTCAGACCGTCACTAAGGTACCCCACCGCCACGAGTGCGGCGAGTGTACCATAAGTCACAAATGAGCTTGGTATTAAAGCCAGATGACAAAAGTCATGACCTGACGATGATCTGACCTAGTCTGTCCGAAATGTGCACAATTCCCAACCCCACGCCAGCGCCCTCCTATTCGTCCGGGGCTTGCAGCAATTCACCCAATTGCCTCACGAATCCTTGGGACAGGCATCCCGCAGGTTGGGGCGTTCGATGAGGACGACGATACCCCTCATCGGCCTCTTCTGCGGCCGGCCCTTGTGGGCCATGATCCTAGCTGCCCTCATGGAATCGGACCGGGGAACTCCCCCACCCCGTGGCAAAGCCTGCACTGGGCCGGCCCTCCGCATATATCGCGGGCCCCGCAGCTGGCTTGCAGGGCAGCTGCTGTGATTGCGCCACAGGTTTCGGACATTGCCTCCGCGCGGCCGACCAGTTCGGAAAACAGCTCGCCCCAATTCAGCAGACCGTTGCCCGGCACCAGGCCAGCTTCACGGCAACGTTAAACCTGCACTCCCGTACTGCGCTTATCAAGTTGGCCATGCGCGCGGGCCTGATTTCGCTTTGGGAGCTCCGAGACCATGCAGCCCAGCACGACATTGGCTTGGCCGACTCTCAGGCTACTCTTATCTGGTCATGTAAAATGATTCGTGAGCGAGTTCTCGGGCAAGGTTGGAGGATGCGGATGGGACGTTCGAAATTCATCATTGGTGGTCTGCTCATTCTGGCAGCAGTCATCTACTTGATCGTGTCTTCGACGCAAGCCAGCGCCGAATACTTCCTCACGGTCGACGAACTCAAACAACAGGAGCAGGACGTGGTCGGCAGGAACCTGCGCGTTTCCGGCGCGGTTGTGGGGGATTCCATCCAGTACGACCCGCAGACGCTGACACTCACGTTCAAGGTTGCGCACGTCCCCGGCGACACCGACGAGGTGGAAAGCCAAGGCGGATTGGCCGCGGCGTTGCATGCGGCGGTCACAGATCCGGATCGCGCGCAGATCACCGTGCAGTACACCGGACCCAAACCTGACCTCTTGAAAAACGAGGCACAGGCCATCATGACGGGGCAGATCGCGGCGGACGGTGTTTTCCACGCCGATGAGCTGTTGCTCAAATGCCCAACGAAGTACGAGGAGGCGGTTCCCGGGCAGGCGGCCGCGGCCCCCTAGCCCCGCCGTTCCTGCGGGCATGGCGCAGCCTCCAGCGGCACCCATGCCGCAAAACGATGCAAAGACCTGACGGCGCCTATCTTCGTCAGGTCTTGTTCTAGGCGACGAAACTCCGCATCAATCGTGGTAGATCGGCCGCCATGACGGAGTCACCAGGAGACAAGGATGCTGGCTGAAATCGGATATGGGGTACTGGTGGTCGCATTCGGCGCCGCGCTCTATGGCGTGGCTGCGGCGATCTACGGGGACCGCAAGCGATCGGCAGGTGCGGTCGAATCAGCCCGGCGCGCCATGCTCCTGCTCTGGCCACTGATCACTCTCGCCTCGGCCGTGTTGATCTACCTGCTCGTGACCCATCACTTCGAGGTCACCTTCGTGTATGAGGTCACCAGTCGCAGCATGCCCACCTACCTTCGCGTGACAGCCTGGTGGGGCGGACAGGCCGGCTCCCTGCTCTTCTGGTCGTGGCTGATGGCCGCTTTTGCCTCATTGGTTACGCTGCGCTCCTGGGACCGAGACCGCGAGTTCCTACCCTGGGTGGTCGTGGTGACGTCCCTTACGACGGCCTTCTTCCTGGGGCTGGTCATCTTTTTCGAGAACCCGTTCGCGCGCTATTGGCAGACAACCGGCGGCGAAGTGATCGTCAGTATGTTTTCCCCGGCCAATGGCACGCTGTTCTCGCCAGCGGATGGGCGGGGGCTGAATCCGCTGTTGCGCCATCCCGGCATGATCATTCATCCGCCCATGCTGTACCTGGGATTCGTATCCTTCGTGATTCCCTATGCATTTGCGATTGCTGCCCTGATCACAGGCCGCAGTGACGACCGCTGGATCAGGCTCACCCGGCGCTGGACGCTGTGGGCCTGGCTCTTCCTTTCATTCGGCCTGGTGCTGGGGAGCCGTTGGGCCTATGACGTGCTGGGCTGGGGCGGGTTCTGGGGGTGGGACCCGGTGGAAATTGCAGCGCTCATGCCGTGGCTCACGGGCACAGCCTTCCTGCACTCGGTCATGATCCAGGAGAAGCGCGGCCTGCTGAAGCACTGGAACATGCTGCTCATCATCCTCACCTACGCATTGGTGATCTTCGGCACGTTTCTGACGCGCTCCGGAGTGCTTTCCTCCGTGCATGCCTTTGCCCAGAGCGCCATCGGCCCGGCCTTCTTCTCCTTCATTGGCATCACGCTGATCTCGTCCCTTGCACTGCTGATCCACCGCTGGCCGGAGCTGCGCAGCGAGACCGAGCTAAAGTCGATGCTTTCGCGGGAGGCCATGTTCCTGCTCAACAACCTCCTGTTCATGAGCGTGCTCGTGGTGTGCTTCTGGGGCGTGATCTTTCCGCTCATCTCGGAGTTGGTCACGGGCCAGAAGGTGACCGTGGGTCCGCCGTTCTACAACCGGGCCACCGCACCTTTGTTTGCCTCGTTGATGCTGCTGATGGGAATTGCGCCGCTCTCGGCCTGGGGCATCTCGGCCCTTAGGACTCTGGGGAGGCAGCTCTGGAAGGCCGCCGTACTGGCCGCGCTCGTCACGGCGGCGCTGTTCGCGTTCTACACACACAACGCGCTGGCGCTGATCGGGTTCTTCCTTGTCGCCCTTGTGCTCCTGATCACGCTGCAGGAGTTCTGGCGCGCTGGCAGGGCTCGCATGCGTTCACAAGGCGAGAGCTTCCTGGGAGCGGTTTGGAGACTCCTGGGGCGCGACCCGCGGCGCTACGGGGGCTACATCATCCACATCAGCATGATGCTGATGGCCATAGGCGTATTGGGGATCAGCTTCTTCCAGCAGGAAACGCAGGCGACGCTGGCCGTGGACGATTCCATCCGGTTGGGGGACTACCGCGTGCAATACAAGTCCATCGCCCAGTTCAGGGCACCGGACAGCAGACAGGTGACCCGAGCCGTGCTGGATGTGTATGACGCGCGAGGTACGTTGGTCGGCGAGCTGTACCCGCGCATTGACTTCTATGCCGATGCCGAGCAGAACATGACCATTCCCGGCCAGCACACCACGCTCGCCGATGATCTGTATGTGCTGCTCATCGACTGGCAGCCGGCCTCCGCCTCGGGGGCAACGTTCAAGGTGTACGTCAACCCGCTGGTGAATTGGCTGTGGATCGGCTCACTCGTCTTCCTGATTGGAATTCTGATCGCGGCCTGGCCGCGACCCGAAGCGGGCACAGCGCCGGCGCGCGTGCGGAGCGCCGCGCACGCGGGGCGCTCCCGGCCGAGCTCGGCTCACTGAGCCACCATGTACGCGGCGACCCGCAAAGAGAGGTCCGGGGCATGATTTCTTCTCGCATCCACGGCACGACCCGGCGAACCGCGTACCGCGTGCTTTTCGCTTTGCTGGCAGTGATTCTGGTCGCGATCCCGCTGGTATCCGCGAGCGCTCAGGATCCCACGCCGACGGACGATGAGGTCAATCGGATCGCTCGCTACCTGTACTGCCCGGTGTGCGAGAACACACCTCTCGACGTCTGTCCGACGGAGGCATGCCGCCAATGGCGCGACCTCATTCGTCAGCAGCTCGCAGCGGGCTGGTCCGAGGCGCGCATCCGGGAGTACTTTGTCGAGCAATACGGTGCCCGCGTGCTCGCCGAGCCGCCGCGCACGGGCCTGAACTGGCTCGTATACATACTGCCGCCGCTCTTCATACTCGCCGGCACTATCATGCTCTTCCGATCGTTTCGAGCCTGGAGGGCCCCGGCAGCCGGGGAGTCATCCGCGCCCAGACCGACTGGGCCCTTGGATGGCGAGCCGGACGAATACGTAGCCCAGTTGGAAGCCGAGCTGAAGAAGCGATCGTGACTGAGTATACGTGGGGGCAGTGAAGCCGGAGTCCGGGACACCGAGAAGCTTGGCTCAGCGGTGGGGAAAAGGACATGAACATGACTGACGCTTCAACGAGCGTGCCCGCGCGCCGGGCAGTGCCCTTGTGGGTCCAGGGGCTCATTTGGGCAGGCCTCATCGGTCTGCTGGTGCTCCTGGCAGTCGGCCTGAGCCGGAAACAGCAGGGCACGGTGCAGCCCGGAGAGCGCGTCGGCAACTTCCGACTTGAGCTATTCAGCGGCTATGAGTACAACGGACAGTCACAAATCACTCTCGACGAAGTGCGCGGCAAGGTGTTGCTGATCAATTTTTGGGCCTCCTGGTGCAAGCCATGCGAGCAGGAAGCTGGCGAGCTGCGCTCGGCTTGGAACTACTACAAGAGCCGGGGGGACGTGCTCTTCTTGGGGGTCGACTACGTCGATACGGAGCCCCACGCCCGCGAATACCTAAAGAAGTTCGACATCACTTTTCCCAACGGTCCTGATATTGGAACCCGAATCTCGCAGCAGTTTCGCATCAAAGGCGTGCCGGAGACCTACTTTATTGATCGTGACGGGGTGCTGCGCTTTGTTCAGGTTGGGCCTTTCACCTCTGAGGACCAGATCCGCGCCATCATTGATCCGCTGCTGGAATAGGAGGGAGAATGGATCTGGGTGCAATACTTGTGCTGCTTGCCTTGCTGATGACGGTGGGGCTCTTTCTGGCGGCACCGATGACGCGGGGAGCGCATCCACCGCCACTTGGCGATTCCCCAGAGGTTTCTGGGCTGCTGGCGGAGCGTGATCGCGTCATCCATGCATTGCAGGAACTGGATTTTGACTTCAAATTGGGCAAAGTGCCGGAGGACGCCTATCCCGAGCAGCGCGCCAGTCTCGTCAAACGCGGAGCTGCCATCCTGCAGCGGCTTGATACGCTGCCGTCGGCCGCGTCCAGCGCCGCGCCTCGGGCCGGTGATGCAGTTGCGCGCATTGAGCAGGCCGCCGCAGTGAGTTCACCCGGCGACTCGACTGCAGATGCTGTGCTTGCGGATGAACGCATCGAGTCCATGCTGGCCGCGCGCCGCGCGGCTCGTCGGGGGAAGTCGGCGGGCTTCTGCCCGCGGTGCGGGAAGCCCATACTCGTCAGTGATCAGTTCTGCCCCAACTGCGGCAAATCGCTGCAATAGATACCTGAGGTCTTGATGAAGTTTCCCAGTATCCTCCTGATAGTCGCAGCCGGCCTGCTTCTGATGGGCTGTAATCTAACGCTGGCGGAAGACATCCAGCCGCCCTCCGACTACGTTCCGCCGACTCCGATGCCCACGCTCGGACCGCTCTACCCTGCCTCTGCCCCTGATGTGCAGAAGGGCGCGGCCATCTTTGCTGAGCGCTGCACCCCGTGCCATGGGGCGACCGGCCTGGGCGATGGACCGCAAAGCATGCAGCTTCCCGTAGCTGTTCCGGGCATCGGCCTGCCCGAGGTGGCCCACCGGAACTCACCCGCAGAGTGGTTCAGAATGGTGACGCAGGGCAACTTGGACCGCTTCATGCCTCCCTTCGTCAGCGCGCTGAGTGATCAAGAACGCTGGGACGTGGTGGCCTATGCCCTCTCCCTGCACACCACCTCAAATGAGCTGGAGCTGGGCAGAGCGCTTGTCGAGCGAGATTGCAGTCAATGTCCCTCCGTGTTCGGCGACTTGAAGAAGATGGCCAGCCTTTCACAAATCGATCTGGCGGGAATCTTGCGCAGCGGAGAGGGTGACCTCCCCGCCTTCGGACGCGACTATTCGGACGAGGAAATCTTCGCGGCAGCGGCCCACCTCAGGAGCCTGACTTTCGCCAAACCCAGCCGGACCACCGCCGCCACGACCGCCACAGCCGAGCAGGGGCAGCCAGAAGCCGCGCCGCTCACGGAAACCCCGGCAGGTACCCCGCGCAGGGGAGCTGTGACCGGAAAGATCGAGCTAGGCTCGTCTGCTGAGCTTGACGGCTTGCCGGTGACGCTGCACGGATTTGATCACGCGCCGGATCAGACATCCGGGCCGCAAGAGGTGCTGACAATTCAGGGTACGGTCGCGCCGGACGGCTCATACGTCTTCGACGAAGTGGAGCTGAGGTTGAATAGGATCTTCGTGGCTGACCTGGAGTATCGCGGCATCACCTATAGTTCAGATTTCGAGGCGGCCGGGGCCGACTCAAGCAGCATCGAACTGCCGTTGCTGAAAGTCTTCGAACCCAGCACGGACACCAGCCTTCTCTCCATGGATCAGATTCACATTTACACGGACTTTGCGACCGCAGGCACTGTGCAGGTGCTTGAAATCTTCGCGTTCTCGAACCGCAGCGATCGCGCGGTGATCATTTCCGAGGACGGTGTGACCATTCCCTTCATCCAGCTGCCGTCCGGTGCGATCAACCCGGGTTATGAGGCCGGGCAGGGCAGCGAAACGTTCGTCTCAGCCGACGCCGGACTGGCGGTGCTGCCCAGCGAGAAATCCTATTCCATCATTGCCTTCTTCAACTTGCCTTTTGACAGGTCGCTGGACTTCTCGCAGCCTCTGGCGATCGATGCCCCCCGGGTTTTGCTGCTTGTTCCGGATGGCATAAGAGTCAGGGGCGAACAACTGACGAACGAGGGTCCACAGGTAGTCCAGAACTACACCTATCAGGAGTACTCCGCCGCAGATCTGAAGGCCGGAGAAAGCCTGACCTTCGGCCTCAGCGGGCGCCCGAACCTTGGCTCAGCTGCCGGGCTTGAGGCACGCCAAGAGTGGCTGATCGGCGGCGGCTTGCTGGGACTGGCGCTGATCTTTGGGGGTATCTTCCTGTATGTTCGCGACCGCCGAAAAGCAGCCGACGCACCAGCCCAGGCTGAATTCCAAACATCAGACGAAGTGCTGGATGCCATACTGGCACTGGACGACCTGCACCAGGCAGGCAAAATCCCGGACCAAGCCTACGAGGCGCGCCGCGCCGAACTGAAAGACGTCCTGCGGCAGATCCGCAAGTAGGGATTTCGTCCTTGCCTCCTTCCCCTCAAACGCCGATGGGTCTGCCAACTTCCATCATCCAGGTGAGGAAGCTGGTCAAGCGCTTCGGCACCAAAACGGTGCTGCGGGGACTTGACTTGGAGGTGCGCGGCGGCGAATTCGTGGCGCTGCTGGGTCCCAACGGAGCGGGCAAGACCACCTTTCTCCGAATCCTAGCTTCGCTTTCACATCCCTCCCTGGGGGAGGTCCGCATTGCAGGGCACCGGCTGCCCCAGCAGGCCGCGGCCGTGCGGGCGCGCCTGGGGGTGGTGTCGCATGCGCCCCTGCTATATGGTGATCTGACCGCCGAAGAGAATCTGCAATTTTACAGCCGTCTGTACGGCATCCCGGGCGCGGCAGAGCGCATCGCGGCGGTGCTGCAGATGATCGGTTTGAGCTCCCGCCGAAAAGACCTGGTGCGCACTTTCTCCCGCGGCATGCAACAACGCCTGGCCATCGGCCGCGCGGTGCTGCACGATCCCGATGTAATGCTTTTTGACGAACCCCATACGGGCCTCGACCAGGACGCATCCGCCATGCTCGATCAGGTGCTGCAATCGATTGCCGCCGAGGGGCGCACGGTGGTGATGACCTCGCATGATCTGCTGCGGGCGGAGGCCCTGGCTACTCGATTCGATGTCCTTTCGCGCGGAATCATCGTGGCCTCAGCCACCCGCAGGCAGTTGCGAAACAGCAACTTGCTGTCTTTCTACAAGCAAGCTCTGGAAGATTGAGATGAAAGACGAGGCGCGCGGCCAGACCCAGCATCAATCGGCAGCAGCCGCTTTTCTGCGCGCGGTCGGCGCAGTGGCATGGAAGGACCTGGCGGCGGAGTTCCGCTCGCGTGAGGTCTTCACGGCCATGCTGGTGTTCTCACTGCTGGTCATTGTCATCTTCAACTTCGCCCTTGAGCTTGACATTCGGACGCGCCAGAGCGTGACCTCCGGCGTTCTGTGGGTGACATTTGCGTTTGCCGGCACGCTCGGCCTGAATCGCTCGATGAGCATCGAGAAGGACCAAGGCTCGCTGGATGGCCTGCTGCTGGCCCCGGTTGACCGGTCGTCGATCTACTTCGGCAAGGTGATCAGCAACCTGACATTCATGCTGACTGTCGAGGCCATCGTGCTGCCGGTGTATTCCTTCCTGTACAATGTCAATCTCTTCCAACCTGGGCTGCTGTTGACGCTGCTGCTGGGTTCAGTTGGATACATTGTGGTGGGGACGCTGCTGGCAACGATGGCGGTGCATGCCCGTACGCGGGACATCATGCTGCCCATCCTGCTTTTCCCGGTGGCCATCCCGGTGTTGATCGCGGCCGTCAAGGCCAGCGGAGGTGTGCTCACAGGTGATCAGTCCATTAACATCCGCCCCTGGTTGAACCTGCTGATCGTCTATGACGTCATCTTCACTTCGATTGCCTTCATGGTCTTCGACTACGTCGTGGAGGAATAACCGCAGGGCGGGAGCCCGTCTCCGCCCTGACCAGACCCGGGCCGCCCGGCGGCCCGCCAAGGAGTCGCCATGCAAGTCAAACCCCTTTCCCTGAAAGTGCTCGACGTCCTTTCCGTGCTGCTGCTGGCAGTGGCAACCTACCTGGCGCTGGTCTTCGCGCCAACCGAGGCCGTGATGGGCCAGGTACAGCGGGTGTTCTATTTTCACATAGGGACGGCCTGGACCGCGCTGCTAGGCTTCCTGGCGGCGGGTGCCGCCGGCGTTGTGTACTTGGTCAAGCGCGACCCGAAATGGGACATTGCAGAAGTGGCCGCGGTGGAAATCAGTCTGGTATTCTTCCTGATCACAATCGTGCTGGGCTCGATCTGGGCTCGCCCGGTGTGGAACACGTGGTGGACCTGGGACCCGCGCCTGACCACGGCTGCCGTCACCGAACTCATCTATATTGCGTACTTCATGCTGCGCCAGGGAATTGAAGACCCTGAACGCCGGGCACGCTTCGGCGCCGTGTATGCGATCGTGGGCGCGGTCAGTGCGCCGATCACTTTCTTTGCCATCCGCCTGTTCCGGACAATCCACCCGGTGGTGATTGGCAGCGGCGATCCGGGCGCAGAGGGCGCATTCTCCATGGTGGGCGACATGAAAGTGGCTTTCTTCTTTGCGCTGTTCACTTTCACCGTGATTTTCATCGATCTCTTTTGGAACCGAATCTTGATGGGCCGGCTAGCAGCACGGGTGGAGCAGCTCCGCCTTGGCCTGATGCCCTAGGGCACGGATCGACTCTTGCCGCATCCCACAGCGGGAGCAGCGGACCTACCGAGAAAAGGACTTTTGCCATGCTTTTCCAAGATGCACCTCCCGATACGTCTGGCTACATGGTCGCCGGCTATGTCATATTCTTTGCCATTGGCCTGATCTACGTGCTGAGCCTGACGGTGCGCCGCCGCAACCTGGAGCAGGATCTCAGGATGCTCGAATCGATCGAGGCGGAGCGGAAACACCCTGCCGCCGGTGGTTCCCCACGCGGCGCGGCCAGGGCCGCCCGAGCCCGGCCCGCCAACCGAAAGCCCCTTCGGAAGAAAACCGCCCGCAGAAAGTAGTTGCCTGACCGCGGAAGTCCACCTATAATGAAGGAGGACTCCTGTTGCACCTGGGTTCTGAAGCGTGACACTTCGGCTGCGGAACTCCGTCTTTACCCACTTCATGGCCGCCCTGGCGCTGGCCGCGGGCAGCCACTTGGCGCTGCCGGCCGCGAGTGCCACGGCGGAGAAGTCTGGGACGCCTCCGGGGCCTGACCGTGTGGCGCCCATCACGGTGGACTACACCGCCTACACGTGGTGGCTGGCCACCTGGAACGACAATTCGGTTGAGTGCTCGCTCAAGGTTGATCACGAGGGGCTGCCCACCCCGGGGGAAATCTATGCGGATTGCGGGGAGAGTATATACCTGGAGTACCAGGATCAGCCGCCCTGCTTCGCGGGCTCCCGTCCCGGCAAGTGCGAGGGGTACTACCTGTACCTGGTGGACACGCAGGCCTCACAGCGCGAGATAACCGTCAAACTACCTCCCCCCGAGGTATGGCTTTCGCTGGAGGGCTGCAGTCCCGTATCGCGCGCGGCGACGAGCATCTGCGAACAGGTTCCCGTGGTGGTTCTCCAGGCCCGAGAGCCGCTCCCGAACGAGGAGATCCTGAGGATCGAGGGAACGGTGAATGGCACGGCCTTCAACTGCGATCCGACCTGCAAGCTAGAGTTGCAAGCCACGGACGACGACGGGGCGAAGCTGGAGTTCTGGGCATGGTCCAGCTACGGAGATAGCAGCCCGGTGTTCAAGGCACAAGTTCGAGTGGCAACGGCGGAGGATGCCAACCCAGATCAGAGTTCTTGGTACGTCGACGTTCTTTCCTCACAATGGCAGGGCGTCCGCAATGCTTCGTGTTCCGACACATGGGAGGCTCTTCCGCCAGTCGGCGGGCCGCCGCCATGGCTGAGTTCCCCCAAAGACGAATCAGAGCTGACCAGCGACATCCCGTACAACTATCTTGCCGCCAATCTCATTTTGCAGGGCGCGGTGGATGCCAGAAGCTGCGCTGACGGGGGCATGCTGCCGGATGGCGGCGCAAACGCCTGCGGACAGGAAGCCGCACGCGACGCTGTGGACCAGTGGCAGAACCAGTTTGACGGTCTGATCTTTTCCGCTTCGGAAAAGACGGGTGTCCCGGCCCAGCTGCTGAAGAATCTCTTTGCCCGCGAGAGCCAGTTCTGGCCGGGCGTCTTCCGAGCCAGCACCGATGCAGGCCTGGGTCAACTGACGGAGAATGGTGCGGATACCACGCTGCTTTGGAATCCCTCGTTCTACGGAGGCTTCTGTCCACTGGTGCTTCCCGAGGAGCGCTGCAGCGAGAGATACGTTTCGCTCGAAACTGACGAGCAACTGGCGCTTCGACAGGCGCTGGTTGCCAGCGTGAATGCAACCTGCGACGACTGTGCGCTGGGTATCGACCTGAGCCGGGCGAATTTCAGCGTGGACGTATTTGCGCATACGCTGCTGGCGAACTGTGAACAGACGGCTCAGGTCATCTGGAACACAGTGGGGCAAGCTCCGAACAGCGTGGCTTCCTACGAAGACCTCTGGCGCATGACCTTGGTGAACTACAATGCCGGTCCGGGCTGCCTTTCGCTGACTCTGAACGAGGCCTGGACCGAGGAACAGGCGCTCACTTGGGATGTGCTCTCGAACCACTTCACCGAGGTTTGCGCCAGCGCACGAGACTACGTCAACGACATCAGCAGATAAAGAGGCAAGGGGGACGCCGACCGGATGTGGCTGCCGCCGGCGGAGGCTCTGGCTTCCGCCGGCTTTGTGACATGCTACACTTGCGGAGTGCACCCTTGAGGACACCGCGCTGAGCGGGCAGTGAGGACGAATTTGAAACGCGAGGGAGTCGGGCGCGCCCGTGGGTTTGACCTTGCCCGGCGTGACCGTGCACGCGCCGATTTCTGGTGCCTCGGTTGACTGCGCAAGAGGCAGGGGCGCGCGGCCTGCGTCGGGGAGAGCACGCTTTGCCCAACAACGCCGGGGCGCGGGGATTGCTGCTCCTCGCCGGCAATGACAATTGGAGGCGGAACCCATGCTGAGCATCGTCGAGAAGATCTTGTTCGCAGGAGCGACCGCCGCTTCGCTGTACTTCACCTGGCGCGGTGTGCAGCGGATCCTCAAGAACATCTCCAGCGGTGGCGGCAAGGTCAGCTGGAGCGTGATCTGGAGTCGCATCGGAGAGCTGATCCCGAAAATCGGCCTGTTCCGGCCCGTCTTCCGGCTCCGGCTGTGGCCCAGCATCCTGCATGGGCTGATCGGGTGGGGATTCCTGATCTTTCTCCTGGTCAACCTGAATGACCTGGTCTACGGCTACACCGCATTCGGTATTCTCAACCAGACGGGACTCTTCGGTGACCTGTATCGGTCACTGGCGGACACAGCCAACCTGGCCATCCTGTTGGGCATAGTGGGCATGGTCATCCGGCGAAACCTCTTGCGTCCGGAGACTCTGACGACGCGGCAGACGACGCTGCTTCACCCGCGGGCCCGCGCCGGGATCGCGCGCGATTCGGCCATCGTGGCGACCTTCATCTTTGTGCACAACTCGGCGCGCCTGCTTGGCGAATCCTTCCGTCTGGGCGCGGAGGGCGTGCGCGACAGCTGGCAGCCGATCGCGTCCGCGCTGGCCGGACTGTGGTCCGGGGCAGCCCCAGCCGGATTGATACTCGGCGAGCACATCATGTTCTGGGCATCGCTGGGCGCGGTGCTGGCCTTCCTTCCCTACTTCCCTCATTCCAAGCACATCCACTTGTTCTTCGCCCCGCTCAATTTTGCCCTCAAGCCGAAGCGCCGCTCGATGGGTGAATTGGGATACATCAACCTGGATGATCAAACGATCGAGCAATTCGGCGCGGCCAGGATGAGCGACCTGGGGTGGGAGCAGATCATGGATAGCTATGCATGCATCATGTGCTTCCGCTGCCAGGAGGTGTGCCCGGCGTACGCCACGGGAAAGCTGCTCAGCCCTGCGGCGCTGGAAATCAACAAGCGCTACCACCTGAACACGGGCGCAGGAACGGACGTGGCGCTGACGACGCTGATCTCTGAAGAGGCGGTGTGGGCGTGCACGTCGTGCGGGGCGTGCGTGGACATTTGCCCGGTGGGAAACGAGCCGATGCGCGACATCCTGGATATCCGCCGCAACCTGTCGATGATGGAAAGCGCCTTCCCCAAGCAGCTGGAGGCGGCCTTCAAGGGAATGGAGCGCAACTCCAATCCGTGGAACGTCCCGCAGGCCGACCGGATGAAGTGGGCCGAGGGATTGAATATCCCGACGATCGAGAAGAACCCCGAGCCCGAGATCTTGTGGTGGGTGGGTTGTGCGCCGGCGACGGACGGCCGGGCGCAGAAGACGGCACAGGCCTTCGCGAAGATCCTGAACGCGGCGGGGGTCAACTTTGCGGTGCTTGGGCAGAGCGAGCAGTGCACGGGCGATGCGGCGCGCAGGGCGGGACGCGAGGACATTTTCTTTGCCCTGGCAGGCGCCAACGTGGAGATGCTGAACGAGCTGAAGCCCAAGCGCATCGTGACAACCTGCCCCCACTGCCTGCACACGCTGAAGAACGAGTACCCGGCCTTCGGCGGCAATTACACCGTGATCCACCACACACAGCTTATCAACGAGCTGGTGGGCGCGGGCAAGATACGTCTTTCGGTGAGCAGCGACCGGTACCTGGTGACGTTTCATGATCCGTGCTACCTGGGCAGGCACAACGGCGAGTACGCTGCGCCGCGCACCAGCCTGGAATCGGCGGGGGCGCAGGTGATCGAGATGCCGCGGCATGCCGCCAAATCGTTCTGCTGCGGGGCAGGCGGCGCGCAGATGTGGAAAGAAGAGGAGAACGGCAGCGAACGTGTCAATGCA
>DATIPW010000237.1:0-13675 GCA_035471605.1 Anaerolineales bacterium
TTCGCCATCGAATTTCTCCCAGGCATAGTACCCGGCCGCCAGGCCGCCTACCGTGTAGGCGAACAGGCTCTTGACTCTCTGGAAAATGATCTGAAGTATTTCCATGCCTGTACTCCCGTCGGGCAGCTAGAACGCGCCCGCGGTCTCGGCCTCGAAATCCCTCAACAGCCGATCCATGTGTCTCAGGCGCTCGGCGGCAATGACCTTTGACGCCTGCAAGTGCAGCAGGGCCGGCAGGTTTTGCCGGCGCTGCTTGATCTGATCGTAGGCCCGGCGCATGTCCCGCGGGTTTTTGGAGACGTCGCGCAGCGCGCCGACCACGCCGAGGAAATCCAGCACGTCAGCATCCCGGAGCAGGATGGCTTCCACGCTGCGGTCTGCGCCGGGCTGGTGGTGCAGCGCGATGCACTCCATTACCCGCGCCTGGAGCCGAGGCGGGCAGCCGCGTTCTTCCAGGAAGGGCTCCACCACCTGCATCGAACGCAGGACGTGATCCACGTCCGGCTGGGCCCACGCGGCGTAGCCGCCCCAATCATGGAGATGCGCCGCCAGCCAAACCGCCTGGGCGTCGTAGGTCAGACCCGCGCCGATGCGCTGCATGAGTTCCAGCAGGCGCCGCGTGTGTTGGATGCCCCACTGGCCGCCGTAGTGCTCCGTCAAGCGCGCGATCTCGTCCCTGTCGATCATCACAGCTCTCGCGGTGCTGGGCTGCCGGACTCGGGAGCCAGCACGTCCGGCGAAGGGCGCCGTGGCACGTGGCCGTTCCATAGGGCGAACGCGGCCGATAGCTACCGGCAGCCCTAGCACAGTGTACGCCTTTCAACGGGTCGATTCAAGAACCCCATGCCGGTGTTTCCCTTATACTCAGGAATACCCGGAATCCTCCGGTCCTTGGCCTTCGGCTCCCCGGAAAGCAACAGCGCTGGGGAGCCGGGCTGCCCGCATCTTGGAGGCAATCTTGGCGACAGAACTGGAACTGCAAATCGAGTCCGCTGAAAGGGAGTGGCTGGACCTTTGGAAGCGCGGCCCCTCACGCATCCGTTGGAACAGAATCCCCTTGCAGGTTGGCGATCAGGCCCCCGATTTTGAGCTGGCCAATGCAGATGGACACTTGGTCCATCTGCGGGAGGCCTGGAGGGAGAAGCCCGCGCTCCTGCTTTTTTGGCGCCACTACGGCTGCAGTTGCGGCATCGACCGCGCCAAGCGCTTTCAGGCTGAGTATGCGGACTATGTGAAGCAGGGTGCCAACGTGATCGTCATCGGCCAGGGTGAGCCCGAGCGGGCCGCTGCCTATGCCAAACTGCACAATCTGCCCTGTCCGGTCTTGTGCGACCCCACGCGGAGGGTCTACGAAGCCTATGATCTGCTGGAAGGGAAAGCTTCCCAGGTGCTCTTTGACGCGACGGATGAGCTGCTGCAGTGCGACTTGAAAGCCGGGATGGATCTTCAAACCTCGCGCCACGGCACGCCACGGGCTTCGGTGGACAGCCCGTGGCAGCTCCCGGGTGAGTTCGTCGTGGATACGAAGGGCGTGATTCGTCTTGCCTATCGCTATCAGTACTGCGAGGACTGGCCGAATCCCCTGGTTTTGATTGCCGCCCTCAAGGAGATTGCCTGGGGTAGTTGAGGATCTCTTGGGGGTTGTGTCATCAAAGAGGCCTCGTCGCGGGCCCTGACCTTCACAGGGACACATCCACTCTGATCGTAGTGCCTGTGCCGGGCTGGCTGGCAACGGTCAGCTTGCCGCCGATCTCGGCCGCGTGGTCGTGCATGGAAGGCAGGCCCATGGTTCCCGCCTGCTCCGCCTCGGCAAGCTGAAACCCAACGCCGTCGTCAACGACCTCGAGCACAACCGCCGGGCCCTTCTGAATCAGGGAAACACGGACGGAGCCGGCGCGCGCGTGCTTGAGCGTGTTGTTGAGCGCTTCTTGTGCGATGTGATAGAGCCCTTCTTCCATGGCCGGGGGCAGGCGGCTGGCCAGGTCTGTCTGGAAATCGGTCTTCAGTCCAACTCGTTCTTCGACGGCAGTCAGGCGCTGCTGCAGCGCCGTCACGAGACCTTCTTTTTCAAGCACAGGCGGCCGGAGCTGATGCAGCAGCGAACGCATTTCCGCCAGCGCTGCCTGCGAGGTCTCGCTGATCTCATCCAGGTACCGATCCACCTGCTCGTAGTGCTTCTGCGCCAGCTGAACGGCAGCGGCGTGGGAATACAGGCTGATTCCGTACAGTGATTGCGTGACCGAGTCGTGCAGTTCGCGGCCCAGCCTCTGTCGCTCCTGCTGCACAGCAACCTGCTTTTCCTGAGCCCACAGTCGGGCGTTCTCCAGCGCCACACCCATGGAGGCGGCCACGGTCTCCAGCAGCCGGACGTGGGACTCGGTGAAGGCGTTTTCCTTGTCGACGTCTTGCAGGCTCAGGATGCCGATCACGTTGTCGTCGACCAGCATGGGCACGCCCAGCCAGGACTTGGGGGTGATCGTGCCGGGCAGGGTGGGCTGGCCCAGGCGCGCCGCCTGCTCGGCGACATTGGAATTGACCAGCAGCGGCCGGCGCGATTCGACGATCTGGGTGCGAAAGCCGCCCGGCGGCTGCCGCCCGGGCGCGTGGACGCGCTTTCCGCGCTCGATGGCGTAGCGGTGCTCGACCGTCCGCGTGGCGGGATCATAGGTCGAGATCATGACGACCTGCGAATTGAAAAGGTCGCGAATGCCGTCCCCGACCATGTCGTAAATGGCCTGCACTTCGAGCCGGGCGGCAAGTCCGTTCTGCACGCTATTCAGGATCGCCAGCTCCGCCTCGCGCTGGGCAAGCTGCTGCTTCAGTTGCAAGAGGCTATCCTCGGGCAAGGATGCTGGGTCAGACATGGGAGCATTTCCCCGCGGCGGCCCTGACCCAATTCGGGAGAAATCGATCGCAGCGTGGATCGGCGTATCCAGCGACCGCTGCGATGCGAAAGCTTGTTGGGGCCTGGGGCTTTGCTCTGCCGGAACAGGGCAGGCCGCGAGGGCCGGCCAATCATGGGAATTGTATTCGGAATCACGGGCCGCGGTCTGATCAGTCAGGGCGTGCAGCTGAGCGTGGCCTGCCTTGAACTTGCCTGGCTTGGTACCCCGGGCATTCCTGCACCGGGAGGCGCTGCTCCGGCACCGCGAGCCGGGTAAAATCCTCCAAGCCGTTTTCCAACCAGAGTGAATGACGACGAACCCGCAGCCCCCCGGAGAACGCCGCCTGGCAGCCATCATGTTCACGGACATGGTCGGTTTTTCCGCGTTGAGCCAGCGGAACGAGCAGGCGGCCCTGGGTCTGCTCGAGGACCAAAGGCGCATCATCCGCTCGGTCATCGCCCGGCACAACGGCCGCGAGATCAAGACCATGGGCGACGGTTTCCTGGTGGAATTCTCCGCGGCGCTGGAGGCGGTGGCCTCGGCCGTGGAGATCCAGAAGGGGCTGGCCGAGTTCAATGCCGGGCGTCCCGAGGATCAAGGTGTCTCCCTGCGCATCGGCATTCATCTCGGGGATGTGATCCACCTGGACAGCGATGTTGCCGGAGACGCGGTGAACGTCGCCTCGCGCCTGGAGCCGCTGGCGCCCCCGGGCGGGTTGTGTATCAGCGGCCTGGTTCATGCCAGCATCGCCAACAAGATCAAATACACCTTTGAGTCGCTCGGCACGCCGCAGCTCAAGAACGTCGCCACACCCATAGAAGTCTTCCGCCTGGTCGGCTTCGGGAGTGGGGCAGCTGCGGCCAAACCGGCTGCTTCCGCGGACCGGATTGCCATCCTGCCCTTCATCAATATCGGCCAGGATCCCGAGGAGGAATTCTTTGCAGACGGCATGACCGAGGAACTGATCGCGGCGGTCTCGCAGGTACGTGGGCTGCGGGTCATCGCCCGCACCTCGGTCATGCGCTACAAGGGCGCGTCGAAGCCGATCGCAGAAATCGGCCGCGAACTGAACGCCGGCACGGCGCTGGAGGGCAGCGTGCGGAGGGCGGGAGACAAGCTGCGGATCTCAGTCCAATTGATTGATGCCGTCAGCGAGGAGCCGCGCTGGGCGCAAACGTACGACCGCGAGATGCGCGATGTCTTCGCGGTGCAGAGCGACATTGCCCGGAGAGTGGCCGGGGCGCTGCAAGAGCATGTTCTGGCCGAACCGCCGCCAGCCAGGGCCCCCAAGGCCACCTCCAGCACCCAGGCCTATATCCACTACCTTCGGGGCCGGCAGCTCCTGAACCGCCGCACCGAGGCCGACTTGCGGCGGGCAATCACCTTCTTTGGAGATGCGCTGCAGGCCGATCCCAAGTATGCCAAGGCGCATACCGGCCTGGCCGACACCTACGCCGTATTGGCGCTGCTGGAGTTCATGCCTCCACGCCAGGCCTTTCCCCTGGCCCGCGAGGCTGTCACCCAGGCCCTGGCCCTGGATCCCGACCTGGCGGATGCGCACACCTCCCTGGGCCTGATCAAGTTTCAGTATGACTGGGAATGGGCTGAGTCGGAGGTCGAATTGCTGCGCGCCATACAGCTCAACCCGAGCTATGCCCCCGCCCATCATTTCTACGCAGACCTGCTCAAGGCCATGGGCCGCTTTGAGGAAGCCATCGCGCAGATCGAGGAAGCGCAGTCGCTTGACCCGCTTTCCCTGGCGATCAACACGGGTGTCGGGCACGTCTACTACCTGTCGCGCCAGTACGATCGGGCCATCGAGCACTATCAGCGCGCCGTGGACCTGGATCCAGGCTTCATGGCCACGCATCTGTGGTTTGGCCGGCCTTACCTGGAGAAGCGCATGTTTGACGAAGCTCTCCAGGAGCTCGAGACCGCCGTGAAGCTCTCTGGCGAGAGCACGGTCGCCCTGGCCATGCTGGGGCACGGCCTGGCCGCGGCCGGGCGCAATGACGAGGCCACCCGCATCCTGCAAAAGCTGAGGGAGCGCGCCCGCCTCCAATACGTTCCTTCGTATTGGATCGCGGTCATCTACAACGGCTGGCGCGACCGCGATCAGGTGATCACCTGGATGCGCAGGGCCTTTGAGGAGCGCTCCTCGTGGTTGGTGTGGTCGAACGTTGAGCCGCGCTTCAAGTGGATCCGCTCAGATCCGGACTTTGTGGCCCTGATGCGAGACATGCACCTGGCGGCCCCCGGTGCCGGAGACGCGGCGGTCAAATCCTGAGAGCAGCCGGGCGCCCCGCCCCGGATATTCCTGGCCTCGCCGCAGCCCCTGTGTGCGCCCATTTTTTACCCATCGTGTATGGGCACAACGCGGGTTGGGGCGGGCAATCCCCCTTCGATATACTGCGTTCAACGTAGGGCTGGGCGCCACGGCCTTTCGCCTGGAGACAGAAGACGGTGGCCGCGGTGTCGGCTGTACCACGGGTCGCATGAACTGCGCCCTAGCCGGGGTCGCGGCACGGTCCGCTTCCAACACCCAACACACGGGCGCACACCCTTGCAGGCCAGGGCCAAGTTCCGATCGCCCAAGGCATGCCATGCCAACCGAGGAGCGCAGGCTGCGCCGACGGACTGGAGGTAGGTGAGATGCAAGCACGCGAAAAACTGGGCAAGTCCGTGACGGTCCGCAATGCGCCAAAGGTGACCGGCGACGCTGTCGGATCTGTTCCGCCCTACGGCGAGGTGGAGTACACCGCGATCGTGGGAGATCTGCAGTACCCCAACGACGTTCGCTACCAGTGGCTGAAACTGGCGAACGGCTACGTCAACTACTTCTATCCGCCCGCCGGGCAGCGATTTGTGTTGATCGAACCCCCGCCGACGGGCCCGGTGCGGACGCATGTGATCGAGGTCTACTCCGATGGGAGCATAGTCATCGATGGCGTACCGTACGAATAGCCTGGACATCTGGTCCAACGGCGTCCTGGACGTCCTGCCAACGGAGCCGCCCGCGCCGGATACGACGGTACCACCGCTGCCCGTCCCGGACGGGCCCATGCTGTACTCGATGCCCGACTATGTCTCGCGCAACGGCCAGAACCATCCGGCGACGCGCTCGCCGATAAAGACCATGTACTTCCGGATGACCCCGGCCTGGAGCGACTACGTTTGGGCGCTGCAGCGGCTTCTCAACCCCAGCATGAGCGAGGCCGATCTGCTGAGGAACATGAAAGGCCTGTTCAATGGGGGACGCGCCTTCGACAACGGCCACGGCATGGAAAGCGGTGACTGGGCGCTCCAGAACCTGTACTGTGCCGGCGCCACGTTTGAGCTGGCCAGTGATACGATTCGGGTGTTCCAGGGACGACGCTGGATGAGGGCCAAGGCCATTGACTGGAGTATCAAGCCGGCAATCCCCCAGGCGCTAGCGGATATCGAGATGTGCCATCATTTCTTCCCCACGACGGCCACCGACGCCGGGAACAATCCCTTCCCCCAGTTCTCCGGACGGTGTGTGATCCCGTGGTTTGGGGCGGAGCGCGATCCGCAGTACGGCGTGTTCAACTGGGTAGACATTGACGGCTATCCTGAGAGGCCGGGCCCGATGATCCGGGTGGACCGCCCGGGCCATCCGTTTGTCCCGGCCCGCTGGGACATCACCCAGGGATTGATTGATCCCTGAGTACAGGCCGGTTGACGAAGCGGATTTCCGGGCGCCGGATGGGAAGGCTGGGGGCCGCGCGTGATGCAGCACGAACTCAAGAAGATTGCGGAGACCGTCGACGCCGACTGGTTCAAGGCAGATCCCGATATTTTGGTGGTCATCATCGCGCCAGGGGCCGAGGACAGCCTGGAGGCGGCGCGCCGCAATAGCCAATTGCAGCAGGCCCACGCCCGCCAGATGGGGCGTCGATGCGGGCTGGTGGTGGTCATGAACAGGATGCGGTCTCACCAGGTGGAGGCCCGCGGCGTGTACGCCGAGAGCCTGCTCCCCGAGATCTTCTTTGGACTGGCCCTGGTGGTCGACAATCCCCTGGCGCGTGCCATCGGCAGTTTCTATACAGGGCTCTCCAAGCCCGCCATTCCTGTGCGTCTGGTCGCAACCATCGAAGACGGCATCGCCTGGTTGGAACGTATCCGGGGGAAATAGGCCCAGTTGGGACTTGCTGCGGCAAGAGCAGGTTGACCGGGGCCCTTGCGGGCCCCGCCTGACTTCACACCCGTCCGCACCACGCATGCACCACCGGAGGCGCCACCTGGCAGCACCACGCCTCCGCAATTGCTGGTACCATCGGCTGCACGGGCCGTCCGGGGCAGAGTGCGCCGGCGGGGAGGTCAGCATGAGCCGGTCGCTCACGAAAGTGGCGTCGACCTATCAGCAGGAATGGTTTCAGGCCGAACCGGATATCTTCGTTGTCATTCCCGAGCCGGGATACAAGGACAGTCTGGAAGCAGCCCGCGTCAACAGCGAGATGGTGCGGACCCTGGCGCGCGACCAGGGCCGCAGGTGCGGGTTCGTCATCGTGATGAGCCATCACATCTCGCAAGGTGCCGAAGCGCGTGAAGTCTATGCCCGGGGTTTGCCGCGGGAACTGATCTACGGGGTGGCCCTGGTCGCCGAGAACCCCCTGGCGCGCGCCATCAGCAGCTTCTACCTGGGATTTTCAAAGCCTTCCGTGACGATCAGAATCGTCGATTCCGTGGACGCCGGCATCAGCTGGCTGGAAAGCATCCGGGAGACATAGGCTGTGGGTCGCTGGCGTCGCAAGCCTCGCCTGATGACCCTTCCCACGCCCCACGCCTGTTCGCGATCTTCGGTAATATCCGTGAGCGGGCGGATGCAACTCCGCCCGGCGCCGCGTTCCCCGACGATAGGCGACGTTCAGTTCAACACTGCCGGATGCGTTCTGCTCCGTGCCAGGCGCGGCCCTCGTGTCCGGATCTGTGTGGCAACGGGGAGACCATGATGAGTCAGGCGCTCACGAAGGTAGCATCGACCCACCAAACCGAGTGGTTCCGGGCTGAAGATGACATATTCGTCGGCATTCCCGAACCGGGCTACAAAGATAGCCTTGAGGCGGCGCGCGCCAACGCCGAGACGCTGCGGAACCTGGCGCACGACCTGGGGCGCAAGTGCGGCATCGTCGTCGTGATGAGCAATCTCATTTCGCAGGACGCGGAGGTCCGTCAGGCGTACGCCGAAGGCGTTCCGCAGGATCGAATGTATGGAGTCGCCCTGGTGGCTGCCAATCCGCTGGCGCGCGCCATCAGCAGCTTCTACCTGGGGCTGGCAAAGCGCGCCATCCCCATCCCCGTCAAACTCGTTGACTCCATCGAGGAGGGCATCCGCTGGTTGGCAGGTCTGCGGGGCACATAGGCCGGCCGTTTCCGGCGACCATGCCTCCTCGGTCACCCGTCCTCTGGGCGCGGCCTGGAATTGGTGGTGCCTGCGCCCTGGGGCACCCACCGCGGGGGTCTCATCTATCACTTCCCCGGAAGCCACACTCAGTAGTATAGTAGCGCAACCTTATCCGCTTTGTGGAGATGCGGTTGGGCTTCGCAGCCCTGGGCGGGAAGGTGGTAGTTTTCAGACTGGACCACCCCGGTCTTCCGAGGCGCAGCGCATGGGCCACGAACTCACGCAGGTCGGCAAGACATACAATGCCGAGTACTCGCGGGTTGAGCCCGACGTATTGATCGTTTTTCCCGAGCCCGGGTTCAAGGACAATGAGCAGTCGGCGCGCACCAACATGCTCTGGCAGCAGGGCTTCGCCCGCGACCTGGGGCGCAAGTGCGGGCTGGTGGTGATGGTGAACAACCTGATTTCCCAGGATGCCGAATCGCGAAGAGTGTATTCCGAGGGCCTGCTGCCGGAACTGTTCTACGGCCTGGCGCTGGTCGTGGGGAATCCGCTGGCGCGTGCGATTGGCAGCTTCTTCGTGGGACTTTCCCGGCCGGCCGTCCCGGTCAGTCTGGTCGGCTCCATGGAGGAGGGCATCAGCTGGCTGGAGAGCGTCCGGGAGGCATGAACCATGGACGTCGAAATCTCGAAATGGAAGAAGCTCGGCCAGACCTCCAACGCGGACTTCTACGAGATCGCGCCGGGTTTTCTGGCGGTGGTGCCGTTCGAAGGCTGCACCGATGATGAGGACACCGCCCGGGCCAGCGTGGGAATGCAGCTGGCCTACCTGCGGCCGCGCAACCAGCGGGCGGCGATCATCATCTTCCTGGACCCCATCGCTCAACAGACAGCCGGCGCGCGCGCCGTGTATCGTGATCTGCCCAACCCCGCCCTGCAGGCCTGTTTTGCGCTTGTGGGCGGAACCCTGTTCGGGCGTGCGGTAGGCTCCCTGTTCCTCGGCCTATCCCGACCCAAAGTGCCCACGCAGATGTTTGCCACACTCGAGCAGGCCCTGGCCTGGGGCCGCGGACAACTGGATCGACTTGAGTAGTCGCGAACTGCCTCTCGAGCTGGTCGAGGCCTTCCAGAAACTCGTCTCGGGGGATTTTTCATACCGTCTGCCGCGCAGCCTGGCGCGCGACGAATCGGACGCGCTGGCCTTCTTCTTCAACGCCATTGCCGAGGAAATGGAGCGCATCGTGCGCCAGGCGCAGGCCGGCGAGGCGCGCTTGAACGAGGCCGTGAATTCCATCTCGGCCGGACTGATGCAGGTGGCGGCCGGAGATCTGGAAGTCAGCATTGCCCGGGACTACCAGGGCGATCCCGTCGATGTGCTGGTCTATCTGGTGAACACGACCATCGGCGAGCTGCGGTTGCTGGTTGCCAAGAACGAGCAACGCAATGCCGAGATCCAGGCCCGGCTGGAGGGGTTGGTGGAACAGCGCACCGCGGAATTGCGCGAGGCCCGGGATGCGGCCGAGGCGGCCACGCATGCCAAGAGCGCCTTCCTGGCCACCATGAGCCACGAGATCCGCACCCCGTTGAATGCCGTGATCGGCATGACGGGGCTGCTGATGGAGACCCCGCTCAGCCCCGCGCAACAGGAGTTTGCCTCCACCATCCGAACTAGCGGCGACGCGCTGCTGGCCATTCTGAATGACATCCTTGATTTTTCCAAGATCGAGGCCGGGCGCATCGAGCTGGAGAACCGGCCGTTTGACCTGCGCCAATGCGTGGAGAGCGCCATCAACCTGCTGGCGGAACAGTGCGTCGAGCGCGGGCTGGAGCTTTCGTATGTGGTGGACGCGCGGGTCCCCGCGGTCATCTGTGGCGATGAGACGCGCCTGCGGCAGATCCTGCTCAACTTGCTGAGCAACGCCATCAAGTTCACCGAGTCGGGCGAGATCGATCTTGCCGTCAGCATCATGGAGGGGCCTCAGCCGCCGCTGCATACGCTGCACTTCGCCGTCCAGGACACGGGCATCGGCATCCCGCCCGATCGCATGGACCGCCTCTTTCAGGCTTTCAGTCAGGGCGACAGTTCCACCACCCGCAACTACGGGGGTACCGGACTGGGACTGGTGATCAGCCGGCGACTGACCGAACTGATGGGCGGGCGACTGTGGGTGGAAAGCGAGGGGGTCCGCGGAAAGGGGAGCACCTTCCACTTCACCGTCCAGGCCCGCGAGGCCGAAGCCCCGCCCCAGGCCTTTCTGGAAGCCACCCCGCTTGACCTGCGCGGCCGCCGCGCGCTCATCGTCGATGACCATGCCACCAACCTGCGCATCCTCTCGCTGCAGACCGCGGCCTGGGGCATGGAATGCAGCACAACGCAGAGCTCACTGGAGGCACTGGAGTGGATCCGGCGCGGAGAGGTATTCCAGATCGCCCTGATCGATCAGCAGATGCCGGACCTGGATGGGCCGCAGCTGGCCCAGGAGATCCGCAAGCTGCGCGACGAGAGCAGCCTGCCGCTGGTCCTGATCAGTTCGGTCCGCGCCAGCGCGGAGCAAGGAGGGCTGTTTGCCGCCAGGCTGCTGAAACCCGTTCCGCCCTCCAAGCTGTACGATACGCTGGTCGGCATTCTGGCGGGCCGCCGGCTTCCCGCAGCGAACAGCCAGGCACTGCGCCCGTCCGCCTTCGATCCCGGTATGGCCAAGCGGCTGCCGTTGCGCATCCTGGTGGCCGAGGATCATGCCACCAACCAGAGGCTGGCGCTGCTGATGCTGGAGAGGCTGGGGTATCGCGCCGACGTCGCGGCCAACGGCCTGGAGGTTCTGGCCGCGCTCGATCGCCAGGGTTACGACGTGGTGCTAATGGATGTGCAGATGCCGGAGATGGACGGACTGGAGGCCACGCGCCGGGTGCGCCAGCGCTGGCCCGGCAACCAGGGACCGCGCGTCATTGCCATGACCGCCAGCGTTACCCGGGCCGATCGCCGCGCCTGCATGCTGGCCGGAATGAATGACTACCTGCCCAAGCCGATCCGGGTGGAGGCCTTGATCGCGGCCCTGAGCCGGTCGCAGACGGCTCCGCGCGGTGAAGCTCCGCCGCTGGACGATACGCCTGCGCCCGGTCCGCCCCCTGCAGCACCCGTCGCCGCGTCACCGGCTCCTGCCGCGCTGGATGCTTCCGCCGTGCAATCCCTCCTGGATCTGGTCGGCGGCGACCCAAAGGGCCTGCAGGCGCTGATCCGCAGTTTCCTGGATGAATCCCCGCGGCTCGTGGCCGGCATGCGTGCCGCCTTGGATGAGGGGGACTGCGAGCTGCTGCGCCGCGGCGCCCATACGCTCAAATCCAGCGCGCGCGACTTCGGCGCGAGCCAGCTCTCAGCCTTGTGCCAGGTCTTGGAAGCCGCCGCCAAGAAGGGCAGTCTGGAGGGGGCAGCGGAGCTGCTGGCGCAAATCGAGGCCGAATACCCGGCCGTGAGCCAGGCGCTGCACCAACTCGATCCCGGAGGCTCACATGCGTGAGGGCCGCGGACATATCCTGGTGGTCGACGATCACCGCACCACGCGATTGAAGCTGTCGCTGGGGTTGCAGCAGCAGGGACACACGGTGGGCGAGGCCGAGAACGGACGCCTGGCCCTGGAGAGACTGCGCGCCGAGCCCTTCGACCTGGTGCTGCTCGACATTCTGATGCCCGAGCTGGATGGCTACCAGGTGCTGGAACAGATGAAGCAGGACCCGCGCCTGCGGGATGTTCCGGTGATCGTCATCTCCGCCCAGGATGAGCTGCAAAGCATCGTACGCGGCATCGAGCTGGGGGCCGAGGACTATCTGCCGAAGAACTTTGACCCCGTGCTGCTGAAAGCCCGCATCGCCGCCTGCCTGGAGAAGAAGCACCTGCGCGACCAGGAGCAGCGCTACATGAGCGAGATCCAGGCCGAACGGGAGCGCTCGGAGCACCTGCTGCTCAACATCCTGCCGGCCACCGTGGCCGAACGGCTCAAGCGCGGGGAGGCCGTGGCCGACTATTTTGAGCAGGTAAGCATCCTGTTCGCGGACATTGCCGGTTTCACCCGCTTCTCTGCCGGCAAGACCCCGGAGGCGGTGGTGCGCATCCTCAATCAGGTCTTCTCCGCCTTTGATGAGCTGACGGAGAAGTACGCCCTGGAAAAGATCAAGACCATCGGTGACGCGTACATGGTGGCCTCCGGCCTGCCGGTGCCGCGACCGGATCATCTGGAGGCGCTGGCCGAGATGGCGCTGGATATGCAGGCGGCGATGGAACGCGTGCGTCAGGCCGCGCACGTGGATCTGCAGCTGCGCATCGGCATCAACAGCGGCCCGGTGGTGGCCGGCATCATCGGTTTCAAGAAGTTCACCTACGACCTCTGGGGCGACACCATCAACGTGGCCAGCCGCATGGAAACGGCCGGCGTGGCCGGCAGGATCCAGGTTTCCGAGCGGGTGTACGCTGCCCTGAAGGACAAATACCGCTTCGAGGAACGCGGCCTCATCGAGATCCGCGGCAAGGGCGAGATGCCGGTGTATTTTTTGGAGCGGCCGGTTCCCGCCCCAGCGGTGGAATAGGGCAGGGGCAGCGGGCAGATGGCCCGTACCCAGAAGGAGTCCTGCATGCCGGCGCCCATCGTTCTCGTCAGCAATCAGCGCATCCAGCCGGGCAGGGTGGAGGAATATAAGGCGAAGTATGCTGCCGCCGCAGAGCGCTTCCGGACGGGTCGGCCCAACACGCTGGCTCACAGCGCCTACCTCAGCGAGGACGCCACGCAAGTCAGTGTGGTGATGGCATTCCTGGACGCGGAGGCCATGGAAGTGCATCTGAGAGGGCTGGGCAGCTCGCCGCAACAAGCCCAGGAATTCATGCAGTTTGTCAGCTTGCAAATCTATGGAATGCCCACGGCGGCCTGCCTGGATCTCATCCGCCAGATGGTCGGCCCGGATGTTCCGGTGACGATGAAGCCCGAGGTTGTTGCCGGGTACATCCGGCTGGGATCCGAGTGAGGCTGGTGCTGCGGGCCACTCCGCGCCGCGCATAGCAGCGGATCGGATGCAGAGCGCCTTGCCGCCGCGCTGGCTTTCTGCGATGACCCCTGCCCGGCGGCGTGACCCCCCCTTGGCGCGACGGGTTTGCCCATTGGGTGTTTGCCGACTTGAGCACTTGGACCTGGCAGGTGCTGCCCCAGCCGGAGTGTGGCGCGGCAAGGACTCCGGAGTGTGCCGAGGTGCAGATCATGTACAACTGGCTGGTATTTGCCCACGTCTTCTTTGCCTTCCTATTCATGCTGGCGCACGGTGTGCATGCCGCTGCCATGCTGACCTTTCGTGCTGAGAAGGATCCTGCCCGCAGCCTGGCGCTGCTGGATCTGCTGCCCGATCTCAAGCTGGTACGAGTCCTGACCGTGCTGCTGGGCGTGCC
>DATIPW010000238.1:0-3493 GCA_035471605.1 Anaerolineales bacterium
ATTAGCAAAGCGCCCCACAAAATCGACGCCCGCGTGCCCAATACGACGAGGATGGCGGAGATAACAAGCGGTGCATGGATGGGGCCCTGGTTGAGGAACACCAGTACTAGCAATGCTCCAAGAATCCAGGTGTGAGAACGGGTGACGCGACGCGGCCAGAAGGCCAGGAGACCCAAGAGCAGGTACGGCAGGGTGGCGACGAGCGCCAACCAGATCCTTGCTGCCAGAATGGTGACCCCGGGCAGCAGGAAGGGCAGGCCGCCCACCAGTTGTCTACCCGTGTCAAGATACGCGACCGGGGGAACGCCAGGGTCAAAGGAATACAGTCGTCTCCCGAAGAGCAGTGAGTAGTCCCACAGCCGGTTGCCTTCTGACCAACCCAGGGAGAACGGGTAGTCGGTGACCTCGGTCAGGCCCGCTCCCACCACAAGGGCCGAGCCGGACCACAGGACCGCCGTGAGCAGACCTGTCCCAGTCCACACGGAGTGGACATCCTGCTCAATCAGATAGGTAAGCGCTGCCACGCACAGCCCCCACAGCAGCAGCCTCAGATAAGGGCCCCGCAGAACAACTCCCCACGGAGTGTATTGCAACAAATAGATGGGAAGCACAATGACAAACGCACTTGCCAGCCACCGCAGCCCCCCCAGGCGATTGCGCAGCCCGAGAGCCTTTGCCGAGGGAATCTGCTTCCAACACGCTACGCCTGCTGCAGCAAGTATGGCCAAGCAGAGAATCAAGAAAGCAATAAAAGCAACGCCCCACTTCAGGGAGAACTCGCCATTCCAGGAACCCGTACCCCAGGCAATGTTGTAGAACTCCAACACAGCGCCGCAAAGTATGACTGACGCGCTGGCGAGCCCCGCAATCCTGCTGGACACACGGGCACGGGCGTTGCCTTTGAAAATCCCCCCAGAGGGGAAAGCTTTGGGGTCTTTCATTCTTGGGCGGGTTGCAGCAGGTTTTGCATCAGTGCAAGATACTTTTCGCACATGATGTCAGTGGTGTAGCCCGTGCGAACCCTCTCGCGCCCGGCAGCCCCGATTTTCCTGCGAAGGTCGGGATCCGCGAGCACCGCCCGCAGCGCCGCAACCAAGCCTCGCGCGTCCTCCGGTGGAACAAGCAACCCTTGCGATTCTTCCTGGATCACTTCCTCCACGCCTTCGACCCGCGTGGCAACGACCGGCAGGCCAGCGTCCATGGCTTCCAGCAACGCAACCGGCAGACCTTCCCATCTTGATGGGAGGACAAAGATGTCGGCGGATCGCAGGAATCGGTCAATATCGAGGCGGTTTCCGACCAGCTGCACCGACCGGGCGAGCCCAAGCCTCTCGATCTGTGCTTCCAACTGACTGCGCAGGGGGCCCTCTCCACAGATCACGGCTCTGGCGCGCGGGAAATCTGGCAGCAAACGATGCATGGCCTGGACAAGGTACTCGTGCCCTTTTTGATAGACCAGGCGACCCACAGATAGGATCATCACGTCATCCGGAGCGATTCCCAGCTCAACTCGCGTGGACGCCCGATCGAGATGAGCGGATTCACCCTGGGGGATCCCATTTGGAATCACCGTCATATGCTCGCGCCGGATGCCAGCCGACGCCGCCTGTTCCAGCACTTTGCGGGACACATTGACGAGTTTGCTGGCCATCCCCGTATTCACAAGCGCCGCATGGAGGCGTTCCAGCACGCGTGGATATCCCTCTATGATTCCATGGTGCGTGGCAATACGCACCGGCACGCCAGCCAGATAGGCGAGCGGCACCGCCAGAAGGTTGCTGTCATACGTAAACGATTCCAGCACTTGGAACTTGCGACTGCGGAGTAGAATCCACAGACTCAGCATGGCCGACGAAAGGCCTGCGATCTTGTTGAACAGGTTTCCCGTGGATCGGATACGGCTTAGGGTCAGGATTGGAAACTCCGCACCTTGACGCCAAACTTCCGCAAGATCCTGTTTGTCGTAGAAGAAGGCCGCCGTGACCAGATGGCCATTGGCATGGAACCAGCGCGCTTGATCGAGCAGAAGTCTCTGCGCTCCGCCGAGTGCCATCTGCGTGCCGACCATCAGAATCGAGAGTCGACCGCCCGCTGCAGTCCCAAGAGCATCAGACGCAGTTGTCAAGGTGTTGGATCCGTCTTCTGGCGGTCGCTGCCCAATAGCTTCCTCACGGATCTTTCGAACTTTGACTTAGAAAGGCGTCGTTTGACACGCAGCAGAGCGGCTGTTGTCCCAGCGTTCAAATATGTGAGGCTCACGTAGGCCAAGCTCGCCAGGTTTGCCGGTGCCTGTCGCCAAGCCCTCAGGAACCAGATCCTGGCCGCTGGGAGCCGTCCTCGTCGAAAGTCCGCTACTCCGGCCGCGTAGTACACCCCAAACAATGCCTTCTTGCGCAGCGGCCCAAGCCGGACGGCTTCCCGCCTCGCCGCACGGTCGACGACAGTCTCCAGGCTCGCTATCCTGACTTGCATCGGGGTCCCCGCCAGAAAACTACTCTCGTGCAACCTTAGGGTCACCAGAGGTTCGGGCACGCAGGCCACCGGGAAATCCGCGGCAATCCGCAGCCACAGATCCCAGTCTTCCACCGGGGCCACATCTGGGCTCTCATCGAAGTACCCTGCGCTTTCCAGCGCCCGGCGCGAAACCACGGTCGAGGAGGCCACAATGAAGTTACCAAGGAACAGAGGTTCAAGTATATAGCCTTCCCGCGGCGGAGCCCCCGGCGGCAACGTCAGCAGACCCGTGTCCGCATGCAGCCATTGCGAACCACAGATCGCCCACTCCGCCTTCGTACGGTACAAGGCCTGCAGTTGGCGCTCGATCTTCTCGGCGTGCCACAAATCGTCTGCATCTACAAAGGCGATCAGGTCTCCACGGGAAGCCATGATGCCCTGGTTGCGGTACGGCCGCCCCCGATGTTTCTCTGCCAGAAACCGCACGCCGCGCGGGTAACTGGCGACGATTTCTGAGGTGCCATCGGTGGAGCCATCGTCAACCACCAGCACTTCCAACACCGGGTGTGTCTGAGCCAGCACACTATCGATTGTCTCCCGAATCCACGGCGCCGCATTGTAGCAGCCTATGACCACCGATACCGCCGGCCACGCCCGATGCCTATTCACGAGCTGGGGCCCTTCCCAAGCATGCCCCTGTACAACCGGAGATGCGCTTTGGCGACCTTGTTCGGTTGCCAAGGCGCATCGGCCCAATCTGAAATGTAGCGCTCCATCCGCGATCGGCGAGCTTTGTTCGCCCCAAGTGACAGTAGAGCCCGTGCGAAGGCCCGCGTGTCACCTGGCGGAACTAGGATCCCGCTTTTTCCGTGGGCGACCATTTCCCGAAGCCCCCCTACCGCCGTAGATATGATGGGACGGGCGAACGCCTGTGCCAGGGCGACCACGCCCGATTGAGTTGCGGAGGTATACGGGAGAGCCACTATTGCCGCCTCGCTCATGAGCTGGGCAACCTCGCGGTCCGCCAAATACCGGTTCA
>DATIPW010000239.1:0-2437 GCA_035471605.1 Anaerolineales bacterium
ACCGGTGTCAGGTACAGCTTGCCGGTCCGGCGCCCGCGGTGCTGGATCATCATTATGCGCCCAGTGACCGGGGGCCAGCTGTTGATCAGTCGTCCCAAGCCCAGCCTCCAGAGCAACACCATCAGGCGATTCATGGCGCGATACCTTCGGCGCAGGCCTCTCACCTGTTTGGGCAAGCGGCCAGGGGTGTCCCGCATCTGCCCCTCCATCAAGCACCCTCATCCCCACTTCCATTTCTTTAGGATGTCCATCGACCCGTAGCTGGTGAGATCCAGCTGCAGTGGTGTGATCGACACGAAACCCTGCGCCAACGCACCGACATCCGTGCCGTCCTCTTCGATCCCGGTGGGGGATTCCCCTCCGATCCAGTAGTACGGATGGCCGCGCGGGTCCAGGCGCTGGTCAAGCGCGTCGCGATAGACGCGCAATCCCTGGCGCGTAATCATGTAGCCCTGGATCTGGTTTTCGTGCAAGTAGGGAACGTTGACATTCAACAATACGCCGGGCGGAACTCCATCTGCCAGCAGGTGCTCCGCCACCCGGCGCGCTACTACCGCCGCGGTGCCGTAGTCGACGGCGTCCTGCGATCCTTCCGGCGTATTGAGGGACACGGCCATGCCCTTGACGTTGGAGATCACAGCCTCCATCGCCGCCGTGACGGTCCCCGAGTAGGTCACATCGTGGCTGAGATTGGCGTGCGGGTTTATGCCGGAGACAACCAGATCCGTCGGGTCGATCAGGCCAAGGAGCGCCAGGGCCACGCAGTCTGACGGAGCACCATCCGTCGCGTAGGCGGCCGTGCCATCTGCCAGTTTCGTCTCGCGTACTCGCAGAGGGTGATCCAGCGTCTTGACGTGGCCAGATACCGACCAGTTGCGGTCAGGGCCAAAGACGGTTACGCGCCCCAGCTTGCGCATTTCCTGCGCCAGCGCAAGCAGCCCCGGAGCCCATACGCCGTCATCGTTTGTGACCAGGATGTGCATGACGATTCTTCACCGTGCCGCATGCAACTTGCCCGGATCCAATCCGTCCGATCGGTCGCGGACAACGCCCCCTGGAACCGGATGGAAGGCATCAAGCTGCGGCGATTATAACCCCCGGCCTCGACGTCTTTGCTTCAGTCCATCCCGACGCGCCAATGCTTGACTTGCGCGACCCTCGGCCCGTCCCAAGCAGGGCCATCTTCCGCAAGGTTCGTGCTCACCAGGCCGGACGTGCCGGATGGATTGCAGCCAGCTCGGCACCGGCACTGCCAGCGTGGCCTTGTGGGTCATCGTCGGGCGCATGATCCTGATCCAGCAACCCGCTTGGCGTCACCACGGGCCCGGGCTGGCGCCGCAAGAGAAAGCCCGCCGCACGTGGAACTTTGCAGCGGGCCTCCGATCGGCGCCTGCTGGCCTACGCGGATGGCAGCGTTGATTGCAGTTGGAGCGCGCGCCTCAAGTCAAGCGCCCCCGCCGGAAGAGCGCTTCCAAGATTGCAGCATGGCGTGCCGCGGGGTCAACTGGCGGGTTGCCTACGGGCCGCTGGTCCTCAAGGATTCCTTGAAATGAGCAATGGCTTCGACCGGCGTGGGATCAACGCCATATCCCATTGCCACGTAGAAGGCCAGATAGTCCCCAAACAGGATCTGGGTCCACATGTTGGCAAGCGGGGAACGGCCGCGGGCATCCAGGAAGTCCGCGTTCAAGCCCTCCAGCATGTAAGCCTGCTTGGTCAGATCCAGGCGCTTCCGGTTCTGTGGGTGGTCCGACGGCGAACGGAGAAAGAGACTCATGGTGTGGGGCATGAGCACCCCTTCTGGGTTCTGGATTCCGGCCAGCGCGTTGTGATCCGCTTCTGGAATGAATTCGAAATTGGCACCGGCCTTCGCGATTTCGTTGATTTGAGTTTTCAGCCGGCGGGCAACCGGGGCCATCAGCCCGGCCCCGAAAACCGTCACCCATCGTCCGACGAGTTGACCGGCATACCTCTTCGCAGCATTCTGGGCGGTGGCCACCGCGACACCGTTCCTCTCGCTGACCCTGCGCATCGCCTCGATCGCTTCTGCCATGTCGGCGGCCGGATCCGGGATCAGCCGAAGCCTGGCGAAGAGCGCCAGGAGCAGCCCGAAGGAGAATCCTATTGCAGCCCGGGGCTGGCCGCCGTGCTCGAAGACCCAGAGCGGGATCTTGCTCTCGGTCGCCCGCCGGGCCAGCAAGCCCCCGGTGGTGACAGCCATGGCCGTGCAACCGCGTCCCAGCGCAACCTCCACGGCGTCCAGCGTTTCCTCGGTATTCCCGGAGTGCGACGACGCGATCACCAGCGTATCCCTGCCCGCGGCGAACGCCGGGAGCCCGTAGTCGCGGTGGACAAAGACAGGTACCTTTGCCTCAGCAGCACAATAGGCAGCCAGCAGGTCCGCCCCGATGGCGGAGCCGCCCAGCCCCGCAATCAC
>DATIPW010000240.1:0-5537 GCA_035471605.1 Anaerolineales bacterium
GCTCCGTTTGGCCGGCCTGCAGCACGACCTCCAGTTCCATGAAGGTTCCCAGCCCCTTGACATCGTCGAGATGCAGGCGGGTCTGTCCAATCAGGTACACGCGGCGGACTTTCTCCACCGTGCCGCGGATCCCCAGAGCCCTGTCAAGGACGCCCTTGAGTCCCTCTGGATCTTCAGTCTCGTGAATGCTGTAGTCCGAGCGCTTCGGACCCGGCTGATCTGCCCGCTCATAGTAAATCAGCTGCGCCGCGGCAGACGGCAGCTGGCGCAGCTTGAGGCGTCCCCTGGCCGTGTTGAAGAACGTGTCTGTCTGAGAGATGAGGGCAACCGGGGAATCACTCAGCTCCCCGGCCCGCGCAATCAGCCCGGCAAGATCGCGAACCCGGGCCTTGATCTCGATATTGGATGGCATGCAACAATTCTAACCCTCGGCGGGGATTCGTCCGATCAGCCTGGTGATCGAGCAGAGATATGCACGTAGTCGTGCCGAGGCTTCCCCAGCAGCCCGAGCACAAGGTGATACAGCGCAAAGAGCTCCAGCGAGAAGGGCAGGTACCCTCCGTACCCCAGCAGCGGCATTTCGAATACGTGCAGCCAGTCGCCCCAAGGGATCCTGTAGATCCACTTGGGAAAGGAGTGGTAGTTCCACATTTCCCAGAAGAAGGCGGTCACCAAGACCCCCAGCCAGAGCGCATAGACGGGTCGCCAATCACCATTGCGAGTGCCGTCGGTCAGCGCGCGGTTGCCCATCCAGATGTTGACTGGCTCGACGATGAAGTAGATCGAGAACCAGGCCAGCGGGAAAAACAACTGAGGCAACGCGAGCAGCAGACCCAGGCTGATCCAACCGGCTGCGAAGAAGAGCGCCGTCGTCACGCGGCCAGGCCCGATCCGTGGCCCCCTGGGCAGGCGGCGTGGCAGGTCAAAGCTGGCCATCAATTCCGCGGAGCCCAGGACCGCCGGAAGCACCGTGGAAAAGCTGAGCGTGGTCCAAAATGCATAGGCCAGCGGCGTGAAATGGTCAGCGCCCTGGTAGACCCAATTCTGGGTTCTGAGATTCAGAAGTTCAAAGAGCCACCAGGCTGGCGCGGAGACCAGGAAGAGACCCGCGTAGCGAGCCGCGCTGCGCGCCACGAGCGAAGTCCCGGTCCGGTAAAACACGATCGCATCTACTGTCAGGCAATATCCCAGCCACAGTGGGAAGAAAGCCCAATGTGTGCGCGGCCCACTGAGCCCCCAGTTGATCGACCAGAAGACGACCACCAGAACCGCACCGATCCAGCCATGCGGCGGAAACGTCTTGCGCCCGCGATCCGCGCGCTGGAAGCGGGCATGGGCAGACATGCGTTTCAATCCACCTTGAGGAAGCCAACCAGCCGCCACAATTTCCGCATCATGGCGTGCCCGGCATCCGCCTGCAGGAATTGATTCGGACACGAGCCCGGAATCACAGTGATGCCGCTCCTGGCACACATCTCCACGGCCTTGGCGGAGACGCTCGTCATGCCGCCGCCAAGGCCGGGCCTGGTGCCAAGCAAGCAGTGCATCCATACGTGTTGAATTCCGAGGTCCGCGCACTGAGCCACTATGTTTTCGGTCACGGTGGGGTTCGCAAACACGAATACCCCATCGGGTCGTTCAGGCAGGGAACGCAGATCCGGATAGCACCGATCTCCGTCGAAGGCCGCGATGCGCGGATTGACTGGGTACACCGTGTAGCCGGCCGCCTTGAATTTGCGGTAGTTCGAGTTGCAGCCCGTATCGCGCCGATCCGACACGCCAATCACTGCGATGCTTTTGAGGCCCAGAAACTCCTTGACAAGCACGTCGATCTTTGCCATCGGTCACCTTGCCTTTCGAGGCACATTCGCGGTCCGCGTGCCGCCACGGGATGGGCGGTCGCGGGTTGGGACCCTGAGAGCAGCCGGCCTCTGCCGGCGTTCTCGAACAGCGCAGTCCAGCGGTGGTGATTCGCTCGGGGCTGAAAGCCGGGCGCGAGCCGGCGCGGAGTGCCCCCGCCCCATCGGGGAAGCAACCGGGACGGAACGCAACCGCCCAGTTGGAGCAAGCCCGCGTGGCGCGGCGCTTTAGCGGTTCCTGGCGAACCGCCAAATGAGCAGCACGCCGCACACCACGAGCGCTGCCGGCCAAAGGAAGTCAAGGGCACCCGAAGAGGCCGATCCAAGGATGGCTCCAAAGGCCAGCAGGATGAATCCCGGGATATATGCCCAGCGCATGGAGGCCGCCACGGCAACCAGCAGGAATGTAGCACCAAGCCCCACAAACAGAAGACCGCCCGAATCGCTGGCGCCGAGAGTGTTTTCCAAGACCGAAAGCATGGCCAGCGTGAGCAAGACCCCGCCGGGGATGATCGCCCACCAGCGATGGCGCCCGCTCAGATAGACGGCGAAAAAGCCCAGTCCGAGCGACCCCAGGAAAAAAAGGCCTCCCAGGTCGCCAAAAACCCGGGGGAGCAGGTTCTCAGCCGAAAGACCCGCCAGCGCGAAGCCCGGAATTGCAGCCCACCAGTCCACAACCGGATTGCGGGCAAACCGATACAGAAAATAGGCGGCTCCGGCGAGCAGGACTATGCCCCAGAAGAAGTCAACAGCACCCCGCAGCACACCCAGGCGCTCCAAGAACATGAGGGCGCCCACAAGAATTAGGCCGGCGCCAAACCAGATCCGTTGGTCAATGCGATTCATGAGGCCTCCTGATCGACCCGAATAGATGTCGCCCCGCCCTCGATCGTGATGTCAGCGCGTTTCGAGGCAGTCTGGTAGTCCGCGCTCTGGTACACCCCGCTTTCCCGCGGAACAAACTGGCTTGTGTCGATACTGAGCGATCCGACGTTCTGAATGGAAAGCCGGGCGGCAACACCGTACGGAACCCGCAGGCGCAGGCTGGATGCCCCCGCGCGAATTTGCGAGACGAACATCGCCACCTCAGCGGGCAGGGACACTTCCAGGCTGCCGACGCCGCCATCATAGTCAAGGCGAGTGACCTGGAGGCTGCCGAGCTCCAGCTTCAGTTGGCTGGCCCCCGCGTGCACCACGAGCGCCGTGGGTACGCCCGGATTGAGGCGGTAGCTCCAAACCCCGCCCGGTGGCCCGACAAAGGGCAGGAAACTGGGACCAGTTTCGAGCCGGACCTCCAGTCGATCTCCCACCCGTCGCGCCGACCGGTTCATCGAGGCGGCCGCCAGTCCCGTCACAAAGTCGTTTCCCTCGGCGCCGGCCGTCAATTCCATCCGGCCAACGCCGTGATTGATGGTCAAGGTGGCCTCGCGCGCACCCTGCAGAGGCACGCTGAAGCCGCTGGAGCGTCGGATTTCAGCATCCTGGCGGAATCCGCCTCCAAGCAGAACCCAGACGCCGGCGGCCACGATGCAGAAGGGCCAGAACCAGCCAAAGACATCGCCAGAGAGGTAGCCTGCGGTCTTGAGGAAGAAAAGGACGCCGAGGACTACCAGCAAAGTGCCCCAGAAAACTTCATGCCGCCGCATTCTAGCCTCCGCTACCCCGCGACCGCAGCAGGCCGCGACCAATCACATACAGGCCCAGGAGCACAAGCAGGGCAGCCGGCCCGAACGGACCCAGGATGCTGAGCCGCTGCATGATCGCGGCAAACAAGAGCAGCAGGAGGCCACTGACGACAAGCAGATTGAAGCCGTGCGCCAGATTGCGGCGCGTGTCCTCCCCGAAAATCCCGGTCAAGATCGTGCCCAGACCCACAAAGCCGGGGATGAGAGTCCAAAGAAAGGACCAGGATTCCCAATCTGCCGTGCGATTTTGATAGTACAGAATTCCGCCAATGCCCGCGACAATGCATGCGGGAACGGACATGGCCGGCGCGCCCGTGGCCAAACCAATCACGAGCAGAGCGGCCCCTGCTCCGATCACGTAGAAGGGCCATTCAAAAGCGATTTCCGTCCAGGCGCTGAGCGCCGGGAACTGCCTGACCGCGAAGAACCAGGCCCCCAGCAGCACCAGCACCACACCCAAACCCAGCTGACTGCGATTGCGTCGATTCATGATCTGCTCCCGTCTGCAAGGTCCGACAAGTCTATATCAGAACCCGGCACTTGCAAAGCCCATCTGGGTCTACGGTTCCCCTGATTCGCTCTCCCTGGTCACGGGGGATTGAGCGATCCGGAGCGGAGACAATACCCCCGGCAGTATAATCCTCCGACAGAAACAGGAGCGATGACATTGACTCCCACGTTGGATGGCTGGACTTGCCCGGTTCCCTTGCGCAATTACCCCACCATCGTCATGGGACACGGGGCGGGCGGAAAGATGATGAGTGATCTCATCCGGCATCTGTTCGCCGCCGAGTTTGAGAGTCCGTTGCTGGGTCAGCTGGCGGATGCAGCCACGATCGGCATCGAAGGACATCGCCTGGCTTTCACCACGGACTCCTTTGTGGTCAGCCCGCTTATCTTCCCTGGCGGCGATATTGGGGAGCTCGCTGTAAACGGGACGATCAACGACCTGGCCGCTGTGGGCGCCAGGCCCCTGTACCTATCCGTCGGCTACATCTTGGAAGAGGGTTTGCCGATGGAAATCCTGGCCCGCGTCTCCCGGTCCATCGCACGCGCCAGCCAAGCTGCAGGTGTGCAGATCGCGGCGGGGGACACGAAAGTCGTCAACAAGGGACACGGGGACGGGATCTTCATCAACACCTCTGGCCTGGGCTTGATTGCGCATGGCGTGGACATCGCTCCGGATCGTGCCCGCCCCGATGATGTGATACTCATCAGTGGCTCCATCGGCGATCATGGCATTGCGGTCATGTCGGTGCGGGAAGGCCTGAAGTTCCATACGGAGATCCAAAGTGATACCGCACAGCTCTCCGACATGGTCCAGGCCATGATCGAGAGCAGGGTCGAGATCCGCTGTCTCCGCGACGCCACCCGGGGCGGTCTGGCCGCTGTCTTGAATGAGCTTGCACAGGCATCCCGGGTGGGTATGGAGTTCGATGAAACAAAGGTTCCGGTCCGCCGGGAGGTACAGTCAGCCTGCGAAATGCTGGGGCTGGACCCGCTGTTCATAGCCAACGAAGGCAAGATGGTTGTGGTCGTCGCACCAGCGCACGCCGACCGCGCGCTGGACGCGATGCGCAAGTCCAAGACGGGTGGCCAGGCAGCGATCATCGGGCGAGTGGTCAAGGACCACCCGGGCATGGTGGTAGCCAGGACCTCCGTAGGTGGCAGCCGAGTGGTGGACCTGCCGGCAGGCGAATTGCTGCCGCGCATTTGCTGAGAAACGGACGGGAGAGCTGCTCAATCGCGCTTCAGGCGCGATCCCCCTGAAGATCGGCGGCAAACCCCCGGCAAAGCCAGCCAATCTCCCTCCAGGTTTGGATGGCGGGCCTCGGCCAGCTGGCCCTCCCCCACCAGCCGTGCCAGGGCACGGCCGGCAAGCTCCGCCGACCATCCGAAGAGGTGGGTGACGTCCCGCCTCCGAGCCGTCGCGACCGAGGCGAAATAGAGCTCGAGCAGCTTGCAACGCGCATCGGCTTCTGCAATGCGGCGG
>DATIPW010000241.1:0-2154 GCA_035471605.1 Anaerolineales bacterium
GGCGGAGGCCAAGACGGCCAGCAGAACGATGCCGTTGGAGTACACCAAACGGCTGCCGCGGAAGGCAAGCTGGCGCGGAAGGAAACCGTCGGCCCCCATCATCGCGCCCAAGCGCGGGAAACCGGCAAAGGCTGTGTTCGCCGCCAGGATCAGGATCACCGTGGTGCCCCAGATGGCAGCGGTGTACAGCAAGCCCCGCCCGCCAAAGACCGTTCGCGCCAACTGCGAGACTACCGTCTCGTGCTCGGAGAACACCGCATGCACGGAGCCGGTGAGCAGGGAGATGCCCAAGAAGAGCACGGCCAGGATGATCGACATCCAGACCAGGGTTATGCCTGCATTCCGGTTGCGCGGCTCCTTGAAGGCCGTCACACCGTTTGAGATGGCTTCGACACCGGTCATGGCCGTTGTACCGTTGGCAAACGCATGCAGCAGCAGGAACGGCGTGATGGTCGCGACCGCCGCAGGGATCATGGCCGGTGGATCAACGACCGTGCCCAGAGTTCCCGTCCACATGCGGAACAGGCCCCAGCCCACCGTCAGCACCATAATGGCGATGAAGAAGTATGCGGGTATGGCGAAGGCCAGTCCCGACTCCTTGACACCTCGGAGATTCATCAGCATGATCAAGGCGACCGCGGCCACCGTGATCCAGACGCGATGCTGGAATAGCTCGGGGTAGGCCGAAACGACCTGGGCGATGCCGGCGGAAACCGAAACCGCCACTGTCAGCACGTAGTCGGTCAGCAGCGCCGCTCCGGCAATCTGCGCCGGCAGTTCGCCGAGGTTGTCCCGGGCCACGATGTAGGCGCCGCCGCCTCCGGCGTAGGCGTGGATGATCTGCTCATAGGAGAGGGTCACGATGGCCAGCAGGATGACGATGACCAGCGCGATCGGGAAGATCAGCCCGTACGCAAGCGTTCCGACGGCTGCCAGGACGCCGAGAATCTCCTGGGTGGCATAGGCCGTCGACGACAGCGCATCGGAGGCAAATACGGCCAGGCCGATGGTTTTGCCAATCGTCTGGTGTGGAACATCCGCGGTGTGCAGCGGACGGCCGATCAGCCAATGGCTGAGCGTCCAGGGCGGCGTGTAGTCGCTCGTGCGCCGCATGATCTCAGCCGGACCGGAGTCTCTTGGATCTACCATTGCACAGATGCCGACGCTCGGATGGGACGGGCGGGTTTGCGTCTTTCAGGCATGTCCTGCTGCCGCGTCCGGCCCGCCGACGCCGTGGCCCGCGAGATGATACGGAACATCCGTCACCACAACGCCGGGCCGCGACAGCAGCTCACTTCGCAGCACATTTGCGGCCCGCATGTGCAGGGCGTTGTGCCAGCCCTTGGAAGGAATGAATTGCGGCACCACGATGGTGATCGTCTCGTTGGGCTGTCTGGAATCAATGATACCTTCCAGATATCGGAGCAGCGGCTCAATGAAGAGCCGGTACGGCGAATCAAGGACCACCAGCCGGGTACCCTCCCCCCACAGCAGCCATTTCTTCTGCAGCTTTTCCGTGTCGGCCGGGTCAATCGAAACGTGGACGGCGGTCACGTCATCGGACAGCAGCCGTGCATAATGCAGGCCTTCGAGCGTGCCCTGATGCATGCCGCTGATCGGCATCAGCACTCGATGCCGGGCGCGGCGGACAGGCGAGCCGGCGAAGCCGTCCAGTGTTAGGCGGGCAGCCACCTCCCGATAGTGTTGCTTGATCGTGAAGAAAAGCAGCACCAGCATGGGGGTCAGGATCAGGACGATCCACGCGCCTTCACGGAACTTCGTAGCAGCAAAGATGCAGATCACGATCGCGGTACACGCCGCGCCAAAGCCATTGACCCACATCTTCAATTTCCAGTCCGATTGATGGCGCAGGACCGATCCGGGCTCCTGCATCTCCTGACCCTGCTCCAGGCGTCCGATCTTCCACCAGCGCCGGGCCATGCCGGCCTGCGACAGCGTAAACGCAAGAAACACGCCGATGGCGTACAACGGAATCAAGTGCGTCACACTTGCCCGGAAGCCGATGATCAGGGCGCAGGCGAGGGCGGACAAGGCCACGATGCCGTTGGAATACACCAGCCGGCTGCCCCGAAAGGCAAGCTGCCGCGGCAGGAAGCCGTCCGCTCCGATCAGGGCGCCCAGTCTTGGGAAGTC
>DATIPW010000242.1:0-4501 GCA_035471605.1 Anaerolineales bacterium
GTATGTGAGGATGGCTCTGCTGGCGATCGTCCTGGGCAAGGCCTGAGGCCCCGGGGGGAGGCCAAGACCCGGGGGGCGCGCATGAAGTGGATCGGTCCCCCGTTGTAGGACTGCATGGACAGCTTCTTCTCGCTGCTGGAAAGACGCGTGGATGACTGCTCCTCCTTGGTGTGTGTGGGGCTGGACCCGCACGCCGATGATCTGCCCGCGCCCACGGCCGGGGAGGCCCGGGAGTTCTGTCTGCGCCTGATCCGGGCCACGGCTCCCTACGCCGCGGCCTTCAAGCCCAATGCCGCGTTCTTTGAGGCCCTGGGCGCGGACGGCTGGACCGCGCTCAAGGAAGTGGTCGACGGGGCGCGCGCCGAGTCTGAGCGGGTCGGATCACGCGTTCCGGTGATCCTGGACGCCAAGCGCGGCGACATCGCTTCTACGGCAGAAGCCTACGCACGCTCAGCCTTCTCCATGCTGGGTGCGGACGCGATCACCCTCAGTCCCTATCTGGGGAGCGACTCCATTGAACCCTTCCTGCGCGACCCCCAGAAGGGGGCTTTCCTGTTGTGCAAGACCAGCAATCCGGGCTCCGGCGACCTCCAGGACCTTCATGTCGCGGCCGGGCCGGCAGGCAGCGCGCCTCTCTACCGGCGCGTGGCACAGTTGGCCTCGGAGTGGAATGCCCAGGGCAACGTTGGGATTGTTGTGGGGGCCACCTATCCACATACACTGGCCGAACTGCGGCAGCAGGTGCCGGATCTGTGGTTCCTGGTCCCTGGCGTGGGTGTTCAGGCAGGGGATCTGGGTGCTGCCGTCGCGGCGGGGTTGCGTGGTGACGGCCGGGGCCTCCTGATCAATATTGCGCGCGGCATCGCCCGCGCCGCAGATCCGGGTCGGGCAGCCGCCCAACTTCGTGACCAGATCAATCTTGTACGGCGCGCGGCCGCCTCACAGGGGCAGGCACCCGCCCAGGTTGCTCACGTAGACCTGGCGGGCGCCTTGCTGGAGGCGGGCTGCGTTCAGTTTGGTGAGTTCACTCTCAAGTCGGGAACGAAATCGCCGATCTACATTGACCTGCGCCGGATCATCAGCCACCCTCAACTCCTGCGCCGCATCGGCCGGATTTATCTGGAGATCCTGGGGGGCCTGGAGTTTTCGCGCTTGGCCGCCCTGCCCTATGCCGCCATCCCCATTGCCGCTTCGATCGCCTTACAGGGCGATCTGCCCATGATCTATCCCCGAAAAGAAACCAAGGACTATGGCACCCGGGCACAGATCGAAGGGGAATTCGAGCCAGGCGAGGTCGTGGTACTGATCGATGACCTGGCCACGACGGGCGGCAGCAAACTTGAGTTCATTGACAAGCTGAAGGCGGCAGGCATGCTGGTGAAGGACATTGTGGTGCTGATCGACCGGGAATCGGGTGCCCGCCAGCTGTTGCACGAGGCGGGATACACCCTGCATGCGGTCGTTACCATCACGCACCTGCTGGATGTCTGGGAACGCACCGGGAAGGTTTCCCCAGATAGAATTGAGGCCGCTCGCCGTTTTATTGCTCAAAGCCGCGGCACCTGAGTCGCGGCGCGGGAGAAGCCACTGGTGCAGGTCACGGAATACATCCAGAAAGCCTTCGACTATACCTACTGGGCCAACCGGCGCTACCTGTCCGTGGCACAGGGCCTGACCCCCGAGCAGCTGCATCGCAAGCACGGGCACAGTTGGGGCAGCGTGCATTCTGTCTTGGTGCACATGATGAGCTCGGAGACCGTCTGGCTCAGCCGCTGGAATGGCGGATCGCCCAAGAGCCACCTGGAGCCCGGGGACTACCCCAGCCTCACAGCCCTCCAGGAGAAATGGACGCGGGTGGAGGAAGAGCTGCGTCGCTTCCTCGCTCAGCAAACGGAAGCCAGCCTGCAGGCAGAGATCGCCTACGAAAACTTCTCCGGCGCGCGGTTCCGCGTCCCGCTGTGGCAGATGCTGATGCATATTCCGAACCACGAAACGCACCATCGCGGCGAACTGGCGGCGATGTTTACCCAGATGAACGTGCCCCATCCTGAAGAGGAAGTCATTCAGTACTTCCTGGACTTGAGCGGGCAGAAGAAGGCCTAGCCCGCCGCGGCACTCCCCCGTCTTGCTGCCGCTTGGACGGATCGATGTATTCCCTTCTGCGAAGAGCGCTCTTCAAGCTCGAACCCGAGCAAGCCCACGCCTTGACACTGCTGGCACTTGGCGCAGCGGGGGGCGTCGCGCCTGCGCGCTGGATGCTGCAACTTGCCTATTCCGCGCCGGCCAGACCGGTCAACGCCTTTGGCCTGACGTTCAGAAATCCGATCGGGCTGGCCGCCGGCTATGACAAGGACGCGCGCGCGGTCCGCGGACTGACCGCGCTCGGATTCGGACATATCGAGATTGGCACTGTCACACCCCTGCCGCAGCGCGGCCATCCCGGGCCGCGCCTCTTCCGTCTTGTGGAGGATGAGGCACTCATAAACCGGCTGGGCTTCCCCAGCCGCGGATCCGCCTATGTGCAGCAGCGCATGAGTCCGCGGCTGCGGGGCAATTGGATCGCTCAGGTCCTGGGCATACCCGGGCGCAGCAGCCCTGCGCCGGATCCGCGTTCCTTGCGGCTGACGACCGAGTGCATTCTCGGCATCAATCTCGGCCGGAATGCCGCGACCGCCAATGACGAGGCCGTGATGGACTACCTGGCGCTGCTGCAGAGCTTCGCGCCGCATGCCGACTACCTGACCATCAACGTGAGCTCCCCCAACACCACCGGGCTGCGCTCCCTTCAGGAGGCCGCGGCGCTGGAGGAGCTGCTCAAGCAGCTGCATGTGCAGCGCCGCATCGAACAGGAGCGGATCAAGCGCCGCCTTCCGCTGCTCGTGAAACTTGGCCCCGACCTCACCCGCGACGAACTGGATTCCGCCCTGGAGGCGATTGTGCGCACGCATATGGATGGAGTGATCGTCACGAATACCACGGTGCACCGCGAAGGCCTGCGCTCCGCCGTCGCTTCCGAACCGGGCGGGCTGAGCGGGGCACCCCTGCGCCAGCGCAGCGAGGCGGTCTTGCAGCATGTGCTGCAACGCGTCGGCCAGGAGATGGCGGTCGTCAGCGCGGGTGGGGTGATGAGTGCGGAGGATGCGCGGCGCAGGCTCGACATGGGCGCGGCCCTGGTTCAAGTCTATACCGGCCTGATCTACCGCGGCCCGGGGCTGGTCAGGGAAATCCTGAAAGCCCTGCCGGCGTGAAGGGGCGCATGGGGGGTGATCCGCGGACCTTGTATGGTATGATTTTTCCCCGGCAAGCTCACCAAGGGTATCTGATGGAAGAGACAATCACGATCATTGAAGGGCCGCCTCCGATCTTCGAGCACGTGGCTGACGCCTGGGCCCTGGGACTGAATGAGAGCCCGCATGTGCTGGTGCCGGCGCTGACCAAGTTGCGCACCATGAATGGAAACGCGCTGGTGGAGCGCTGTCACCGCGCGTGGCGCAGGAAGAGTCACATTCACCTGCACTACAAGAATGACATGGGCCTGGAGCAGACCGCACCCATATTGGCGGCGCGCAATCTGGAAACACCCAACGGCCAGGTCCTGCTGCTGTGGGTCTATCTCGACCGGGAACAGGTCGAATACGAGGTGGACGAGGGCGGGGACGACAGCAGCGAAGACGATCTGACTCCATGACCGGGCTCCCAGCCCGGTCATGACTCCCAGCTCCTGAGCGCAGCGCGGTGGCACCTGCCTCCAGGCGCCTCGCCACGACCCCATGAAATTCGAACCCGTGATCGGCCTGGAAGTGCATGCGGAGCTGCAGACGCGCTCCAAGATGTTCTGCAGCTGTGCCGTGGTGGACAACACGGTCGCCGCGCCCAACACGGCTGTTTGTCCCGTATGCGCCGGGATGCCCGGAACCCTGCCCGTCGTGAATCAGACCGCGGTCGAGTTCGCGGTCAAGGTGGCCCTGGCGCTGCAGTGCGACCTCCAAGCCACAAGCCAGTTCGCCCGCAAGAACTACTTCTACCCTGATCTGCCCAAGGGCTATCAGATCTCCCAGTATGAGAGCCCGCTGGCCGTCAACGGCCGGCTGACGGTCCGCACGGGCGAGCGAGAGCAGGTGGTGCGGATCCGCCGCGTGCACCTGGAAGAGGACACGGGGAAACTCACGCATGTCGACCGCGACGGCAGCTCATTTTCCCTGGTCGACCTCAACCGCGCCGGCGTCCCGCTGCTTGAGGTTGTCACAGAACCGGATCTGCGTTCCGCGGGGGAGGCCCGCGCCTGCGGTGAGGCACTGCGCGCCATCCTGCGCTATCTGGGCGTGAACGGCGGCGACATGGAAAAAGGCGTGATTCGCTTCGAGGCCAACGTTTCGGTGCGCCCCCGCACCCCGCCAGGCGCTCCCGCGGCGCCGCTGGGCACACGCACCGAGGTCAAGAACCTGAATTCGTTTCGCGCCCTCGAGCGCGCCGTTGCGTATGAGATCGACCGCCAGAGCCG
>DATIPW010000243.1:0-14897 GCA_035471605.1 Anaerolineales bacterium
CCCAGACCCGCAGTGAGCCACAAATCGGCAGATGAGACCCCCAATACATCCCCGAAGAGGATGTGGCTCAGATCAACGGCGTACGTCTTGGCTGAGCTGATCAAGGCCACGCCAAGCGACAAGGCTGCGGCGAACACAATGCCTATGGCTGTGTCTTCCCGGATGGTTCCCTGGCGGGAGAACGTTCCGATGGCCAGGGCGACCACCAGCGCCGCCGCCAGCGCTCCGAGCAGCAGATTGCCCTGCAGCATGTAGGCGATCGCCACTCCGGGGAGGATGGCATGCGCCATGGCGTCTCCCAGGAAAGCCATGCCGCGCAGCACCACGTACGTCCCCATCACCGCACACAGCACGCCCACGACCAGGCTGGCCGCAAAGGCGCGGGTCATGAAAGCATATTGAAGGGGTTCAAGCAGCCAGGACATGTCATCCTCGATGACCGTCAGTGTTGATCCGCCACCATGCTGCCGTCCGGCAGCACCGTCAAGCGCGCGCCAAACGCCTGCATGACGTGCTCGCGCTTCATTACCTCTGAAGGCGATCCGAAGGCAATCAGGCGGTGATTCAGCAAGAGGATCAGATCAAACTTCTCCATCGCAATGCCCAGGTCGTGGGTCGCGATCATCGCCGTCACGTCCTCGGCGCGCAGATCGTCCAGCAGGCCGAGAGTCGAATCCTGGGTCGGGACATCCACGCCTGAGAAGGGCTCGTCCATCAGGAGGATGTGCGGCTGCTGTGCCAGCGCCCGCGCCAGGAACACGCGCTGTTGCTCGCCACCCGAGAGTTCGCTGATCGATCTGCGCGCCAGGTGCCCGATGCCGAGCTGGGACAGGCTTCGCCCGACTACGTGTCGGTCGTGGCGCGAGACCCTGCCAATCCATCCCTGGTGATCATAGCGGCCCATCATGACCACATCCGCCACGTTGACCGGGAAGCGCCAGTCGACCTCCTCGCGCTGCGGCACATAGGCCACGCAGTCCTTGTGATGGCCGAGGGGCAAGCCGTGCACAACAATCCGCCCGGTTCGGAGAGGCAGCAGCCCGACCAGCGCCTTGAACAGCGTGGACTTCCCTGCCCCGTTGGGTCCGACGACCGCAACGCGCGCGCCGTGCGGAACCGCGAAGGAAAGATCGCGCAGAACCACCTTGTCGCCGTAGCCGATGCTGGCGTTGTGCACCTCCAGGCGCTCCAGAACATCACCCATGGCAACCGCCACCCCAGCGCTCCCGTGCCGTGAGGCACTTCACACGCAACATGCTCGCGCTACCTCAGGGCCTGTACGATAAGCCCGACGTCGTGTTTCATCATCTCGATGTAGGTCGGGGCTGGTCCACCGGCGTCTGAAAGCGTCTCGACGTACAGTCCGGTGACGACGCGGGCACCACTCTCGGCTGCGATCTGCTGCGCCAGGTCAGCGCGCTCGTGGACATCCAGGAAAATGGCGGGCGCCTGGACTGCCTGGATGGCCTGGATGACCGCGGCCATCTGTTGTGCGGAAGGTGCGGCCTCGCTCGTCACGCCCGGGATGACGACCGCCGCGACCTGAAAGCCGTAGGCCTGCGCAAAAGACTCGAGGGCGTAATGATTGGTGATCAACACGCGCCTCCCCGCTGGGATGAGTTCCACCTGGCTTTGAATCCAGTCATCCAGCGTGCGCAGCTCAGCGAGGTAGACCTCGGCATTGGCGGCGTAGACGCTGCTTCCAGGGGGATCGGCCTCAGAGAGTGCGTCCCGGATGTTCTCTGCGTAGCGCGCCGCGTTGCGGGGGTTCATCCATAGGTGCGGGTCGGCCAGAGGCCCCGGTTCCAAGCCTGAACTGGCCTCAACAATCCGGGGCCCGCCCGGCGTCGAGCCCAGCGACCGCTCCAGCCACGCGTCGTAGCCCAGGCCATTAATGATCAGGACCTGCGCCTGCGCGAGTCGAATGGCATCCTGCGGCGTGGACTGGAACTCGTGGGGATTGATGCCCGGGGAGAGCAAGGAATCCACCACAAGCTGATCGCCTGCCACGTTCTGCGCGATATCTGCCAGGAACGTCTCCGCTGCCATGACTCGCAGAGTGCCGGACGGCGCCTGGTTGGCAGGACTGCAACCGAAAAGCACAGCCGCCGCGCACAGGCTCAGGCCGAGACTAGGCCGCATCGCTGCTCCGCAGGCCGGGCTGGCAATCCTGGCAAAGGCCGAAGAGCTGCAGCCAGTGCTCGCCGATGGCATAGCCGCTCCTTCGGGAGATGGAACGGATCAGCGGTTTCAGGTCGTCGCCCTCAAAGAAGGCGGCCCGGCCGCACTGCCGGCAGATCAACAAGTGCTGGTGCCCTTGCGTGGCGGATACGAATCCCTGGCAGCCCTCGGGCTGATGCACGCGCTGGATCAGGCCGAGTTGCTCGAGTCGTTCGAGCGTGCGGTAAACGCTGACCAGCCCCAAGGCCCGATGCCGGCTGCGCGCCGTGTTGTAGACCTCCAGCGGGGTGATGGCGCGATCGCTTGCTGCAATGGTCTGCACCACCGCCCGACGAGCCGGCGTAAGGCGATATCCGTTCTGTTGCAGCTGTTGCAGCCAGTTGTCGGCAGACATGCCCCTCCATGGAAATGAAAAACGTTTTCAATTAGTATATCACGCGCAATGGGCTGCCTGCAGGGCGGGCCTCGCAGTCAGCGGTGTGCGGCGGCAAGGCATCTCAGTGGCGGCCTGCACCGGCACAAGAATCCGTGTACCCAGGCTGCAGGACACAGGACCGGCGCCCTGCCCTTGCACCTAACATATAATCCCTGCCGGAGGCCACATGCGAAGACTCACAAGACCCGTGATAGTCGCCTCGGCGATCGCCCTGATTGCCGCATTCGGTTTTGCTGTTTGGGGAATCCCGTACTTCTTCCGGCCCGTGGAGTTGTCCGGCCCGAGCGCCACCTTCGGCTCGCAAAGCGCGCGGGCGCTTGTTACCGCCATCGTGGACGAGGGCCAGATCGAGCTGGACGGCCGAAGCCAGCTGTACCAGGTGCTGCGCGCCGAGGTGCTGGAAGGTGAATTCAAAGGCATCCCCTTTGACGTGGACTACGGCCGGCGCAACATGCGCTTCGACAGCGCCCGCTTCGAGCCGGGCGACGAGGTCTACTTGCTGATCAATCAGCTCCCCGACAACACCATCACGGCATACTACGATGACTACGTCCGCTGGCGGCCCCTCCTGCTGCTCTTTGCCGCCTTCGTTGCCTCGATTCTCGTCCTCGGCCGCTGGAAGGGCCTGCGCAGCCTGCTGGCCCTGGCATTCAGCATGCTGGTCATCATCGGGTACATCGTCCCCCACATCCTGGCAGGCGAGGATCCGGTGAAGGTGAGCCTGATCGGCTCGACCGTTCTGCTCGGATTGACGCTGTATCTGACCTACGGCTGGAACCTGAAGACCCACGCTTCCGTCCTGAGCATGCTGCTGACGCTGAGCATCGCCGGCGCCCTGGCAATGCTCTTCGTGGGCCTGACGCGCTTGACGGGCTACGGGGATGAAAGCTCGATGTTTCTGATGCAGTTTTCCGCGGTCCAAATCGATCCGCGCGGCCTGTTGCTGGGCGGAATGATCATCGGCTCACTCGGCGTGCTGGACGACCTTGTCACCTCGCAGTCTGCGGCGGTGGTGGAGATCCATGATGCGAACCCCGCGCTGGGCTTTCGACGTGTTTTCGAGAAAGCCATGCGCGTCGGCCGCGATCATGTGGCCGCCACCGTGAACACGCTGGTCTTGGCGTATACCGGTGCCTCTCTGCCGCTGCTGCTCATGTTTACGCTGGCGCAGGGCAGCTATGGGTATCTACTTAACTCCGAATTCATTGCGGAAGAGGTGGTCCGCACGCTTGTTGGCTCGCTGGCACTGATAGCCGCCGTGCCGCTTTCGACGTTCATTGCCACCGCGTTGATCGTCTACCAGTCCCGGCTGGGCGCTTGGCGCGCCCTGCTGGGTCCCGAAGCGGATGACGCCACCGCGCATGCGCATCACTGATCCGCGCCCAGGGTCCGACTTGCACTGCCCGGCCCATCGGCCGACCCTGAATCTGCGAGCTAGGCCGGCGTGGGGCGCAAAATCGGGGGCCAAACTCGCGGCCGCCCTGGCGCTGATGTTGGTGACCTTCGGCAGGCCTCTTCCCGCAGGCGCGCATCCGGCCGACATGTACGCGCAGCGTTTCCTTGTGGCTCTTGCGCCGGATCAGCTGCGCCTGGAATGGCAGATCCTTCCAGGGCCGTTCCTGGCGGACGCGGTCTGGGCTGCCGCGGACCAGGATCAAAGCGGAATCGTCACGGAGCCCGAAGCCCAGGCGTGGATTGCACCCTTCGTCTCGGGCCTGGCGGTTGTGCTTGATGATCAAGCGCTGCCGCAAACTGGGGCGCAGGCGTTGCACTGGCCCTCAACGGTGGAGGCCATGCGCACCGGGGAAGACCGCATTCGGTTCTCCCTGGGATTCGACTGGCCGCTGGCGTTGCACAACGTGCATGCCATCGAGATCCACGCCTCGCACCTTGAGGCCAACAGCCTGAATTGGTTCACCGTCGAGGCGGCGCCGGGATTGTCCTTTGAGGAGCCTGAGCAGGCCAACGGGCTGCTTCGCACCGTGGTGCATTCTGAAGAATCGCTTGCCGCGGGCGCCATGACATCCTGGAACAGCGGTACGCCAAGCATGCCGGCCTTGAGGGCGGCTGTATCGCAGATGGCCGCCGGGGTTGGAGATGGGACCGAGCCCGCGCAACCCGAGGCGGGGCAGGGGGGAAGTGTCACCGACACGCTGACGGGGCTGGTCAAAGCACAGGCATTCTCGCCCAACTTTGTTGCAGCTGCCTTCCTGCTGTCGCTCGTGCTCGGCAGCCTGCATGCCTTGACGCCCGGTCACGGCAAGGCGCTGGTGGGCGCCTACCTTGTGGGTTCACAGGGAAGGACGCGCGACGCGGTCTTCCTGGGTGCCATCGTCACACTGACGCACACCGGCTCCGTTGTGCTGCTGGGCTTGGTGACGCTCCTGGCTGCGCACTATGTTCTGCCGGCCCTGATCGCGCCCTGGTTGGAAATCATCTCGGGCGTGCTGGTCATCGGCTTTGGCTTGAACCTGCTCCTGCGCCGGGGTGGCGACCTGATGAAATGGTTCCGGGCCCGCAACTACGATGATCACGACAGCCATCACGCTCACGCTCATCCGCACGACGGCGCTCACCCGCACAGCCATGCCCATCCGCACGCGGCGACTCCACAGGCGGCGCCACCTCATGTCGGTGGGCAGTCGCTGCCGCCGATCACCTTCAGTTCGCTGCTTGCATTGGGAATCAGCGGCGGCCTGGTCCCGTGCCCGGACGCGATCGCCATCCTGCTCGTGGCGGTGGCCGTCAACCGCATTCCTTTTGGCATGCTGTTGATCCTTTCGTTCAGCATCGGTCTGGCCTTGGTGCTGATCGGGATCGGCATCGCCATGGTCAAGGGCATACGACTGGTCGCGCGCAGCGAGGCCGTCTCGCGCTTCGCGGTGTACGCACCGGTGGTCAGCGCCATCGCCGTCATCAGCCTGGGCGTGGCCCTCACCCTGAGCGCGCTCAAATCGCTGCGCTTCGGCACGCAGGTTGTCCAGTCCGCTGCCGCGGCACAAGCTCCGGTCTTCACCATGGCTCGAGCGAAGCTGCTCTACATCGCTCCCGATTCGACCGGTTGGGATCAGCTCTTCCTGCGTCCGCTGTCTGGCAATCAGGCGCTCCAATACACCAATGAACCAACTGGCATCACGGGCTACTCGGTTTCTCCTGATCGCAGGACCATTGTCTACACGGTCTTTGGGAGCGAGGGCGGCACGGCCATCCGGACGATCAACTCGGCAGGCCAAGAGCGGCGCCTGATCCTCGAGTGCCCGCGTTCGGAATGTATCTCACCCCGTTGGTATCCCGACGGAACGAAGCTGGTCTATGAGCGTCTGGACGACCCCACGCAGGCGCTGGTGCCGCGATTCAGCCTGTGGTGGTTGGATCTGGCCGGCGGTGCGACGCGGCCCCTGTTCCAGGACGCGGCGTTCGCCAGCTTCTCCCCGCAGTTCTCTCCGGATGGGGCATGGCTCAGCTATATTTCAAGTGCCGAGAATACCTTGGTGTTGTTCAACCTGGCGGACAGCAGCGTAATTTCCCTGCCGCTCGGCCTGCAAGCTTCCTTGCCCGCAACCTGGAGTCCCGACAGCCGGCATGTGCTGTTTGGCGCCCAGGACAACGACAAGACGCCTGTGCGGGCGCGCGCCTTCTCCGTGGCCTCGGCCGGAGTCACGGATCTCGGCGGTCCCGAGGGCACCATTGACTACTCAGCCGCGTGGTCGCCGGACGGTAGCTGGATCGCCATCGATCGCAACGTTCCAATCGGCCCCGCACACTTTGAAAACCAGGTTTGGCTTGTCAGGCCGGACGGAACCGAGGCTCATGTGCTGCTGGACGAGCCGGGGGCGTCGTATTCAAGCCTGGCCTGGTCACCCGATGGCCGTTATCTACTGTACGCGCGCTATGTGCTGGACCTGACCTTCGCAACCCCCGGTCGGTTCGATATCCATATGACTGACCTCGATACCGGCGAATCACAATTGCTGCTGGAGGGTGGGGACATGCCGAGCCTCTTGCCCTAGGCCCGCCCGCGGTCTTGTTTTTCGGAACCGTCCTGCCGGGGCCTCGGGGGGGAAAGAATGGTTTCTGCTATTGGTGCCATCATGGCGATGGCCAGCAGGAGGTTGTGCGTCTTGAGTGCCGAAGAGCCGGCGCGGTCCGGTGACGGGTGCAGGCGCCCTGGGCCGGGAATCAAATGCGCGCCCGGAGCCGGGCGCGCAAGGCAACGCCAGCGCGGGCAGGTCTAGAAGGAAGCCACCGCCTCTTGAAGATCTGTGAAGATCTCAAAGAAAAGCGTGAAACCGGCCTTATCAAAGGTCTCCGCCACACCCGCCTGCGGGCTGAGAAGCTTGATGTGCTTCTGGATGCCGCTCGCCCGGCTGCGGTCCATGGATTTCAGCACTGCCCAGCCGGATTCGGATTCTGCCGGCTTCTCGCCGCGCAGCAGCATGGCCAGCGTGTGCAGGCCGGCCAGGCCCGCACTGGACATGAAGGATACCTCGCTCAGATCGAGTACGAAATCCTGGGCTCCGCCCTTCACGAGTTCCTCGACCCGGCTGACCAGCTGACTGTAGTTGGATGCGTCGATGTCGCCGTGTGGTTGCACCACGGTGACGGGCACCTTTCCCTGCTGGGTGGATACGCTGATCTCCATTGTGCCTCCTACTGACAGAGGCGATTATAACATCGGGTCGCAATCCGGCCCGCTACACCCGTCCGCCTCAGTTCCGGCGATGCTTGAGCTTCAGCCGTTTGCGGCGGTGCCGGAGCTCCTGCTCCCAGTGTTTGCGCATGTAGGAGGGCATATCCGCCTGCTTGAGCTGCATGAGCGCCGAGCCGGTCCATTGCAATGCGGTGCCGACATCCCGGTGCCGGTGCTCGTAGAACTTCGCCAGCTCGACGTGGGCGTAGATGTGGCCGGCCGCCGCCGCCTGCTCCCAAAGCGGGATCGCCTGTTCAAAATCGCCGCGCCGCTTCTGCAGCGCGGCAAGACGCCGCACCGTCTCTGAGAAATAGCTCTCGCTCAAGCTCATCTGCAGGGCGCGCTCGAAAAGCCGCGCGGCCGTGCTCCACTCACCCAGGTGCTCATAGAGCTTGGCCATGGCGACCACGTCCAGGCCGTGTTCAATGCCCTCGTGGAACGGATCCGCCAGCATCTGTGCGGTGTGACTGAGCAGCGCCGCCATGGCCACCACGTCCATGGCGTTGTGATAGAAGACGCCTTTTAGGGGGCGCGCATCTCCTGTACGCAGGTAGTCAAAGTAGAGGTAGGGGATCTCGAATCCCGGAACCTCCTCACTGCTGCGAGGCGCCTCCAGGACGTGCTCTTCGATGTACTTCAGCGCCCGCGACTCCAGGCGATCCCGCCACAGGCGCCGCGCCAGCGGGAGCAGGTCCAGGTGGGCATGATCCTTGAGCGGATTCGGCATGCGGTGCATGGCGAAGCGCGTGTTCAGCAGCGGTGCATCGAAGGCCTTGCCGTTGAAGGTCACCAGGGCCGTCGTGGGCGCCAGGAAGCGTCCCAGGGCGTCCAGCAACGCGGGCTCTTCGGAAGGGTCGCGCATGAAGAACTGCTGCAGGAGAAAATCCCCATCTGCAGTGAAGCGCGCCGCCCCGACCAGGAACGCGAAGGTGCCTGTGCCGCCTGCCAGACCGGAGGTCTCGGTGTCCAGGAAGGCGAAGGCCTCGACAGGCAGTTCGCGCAGGCGCGCATCGGCCGCCCAGGCCGAGACGATGGTCAGCGGCACGGCCGGGCGAATGGCTGCATGCCCATGGCGGAAATCGGCTGCAAAACGTTCCTCATGGACGAAGGTCTCGCCCATTTCTGTGGCCAGAACGGTTCCCGTCAGAACAGAATCGATGCCGCTGGCCTTGACGCGCGTGGGCGCCGGCAGGTCTGACACGCCGGTCTTGACACCCAGAGTCTTCAGTCGTTCAGAGAGCGTGGGCATCGGGCTGCCCAATTATGCACCGAATCTGCAACACCTCCGGCAACCAGATATGGACTGCGCCAACTCACTGGATCGCGACTGTAGGATACGGGCTGCTCCGCGTCTATTCCCACCCGGACGGCGGGTTTCCATGACTGGTATGATAGGAGTTCTGCAGCGCCACGATGGAGGAAATTGAGTACCCCCGCATGTTCGAATCCGAGGACGACCACTGGTGGTACCTCGGCATGCAAGCCATCACGCGCGTTGTTCTGGATCGGCGCATCCCGGGCGAACCAGGGCAGCAGATCCTGGATGCCGGTTGCGGTACGGGCGGTGCCATGGCCAACTATCTGGGGGACTACGGGACTGTCACCGGCTTTGACATCTCCTCGCTGGCACTGGGTTTCTGCAAGCAGAGGCAGCTCCATCGGCTGGCACAGGCGTCCGCAGAAGCGATCCCCTTCGCGGCTGAAAGCTTCGATATCGTTACGTGCTTTGACGTCATCTACATGTTGAACGGCACGGCGAAGGCGGTGCAGGAGTTTGGGCGGGTGCTGAAGCCAGGCGGTCATCTGCTGTTGCGCGTGGCTGCAAACGACTGGCTGCGTGGCAAGCATGATCTCGCCGTGGGAACAGTGCACCGCTTTAGTGCGCAGGAAGTGGAAGACCTTCTGCGCGGCGCGGGACTGCAACTGCTCCACTCCAGCTACGTGAACACGTTCCTGTTTCCCCTGGCCGCTGCCAAGCGCCTGCTCGAGGACATCCTTGAGCCTGCGGCTCAAAGTTCCGATCTTTCAAGAATGCCGAGGGCAATCGAAGCCCTTCTCCGCTGGATTCTGGCCAGTGAAGCCCGCATCGCCTCTGGCGTGCGGCTTCCTTTTGGCCTGAGCGTCTTTGCCCTGGCGTGCAAACCGGATGCTGAGAAATCCGTCAGGGTGGCGGGCGTCAACTCTCCCCCATCCTGAGCTGCATCTCGTCGTACGAGGCGCCCAGATCGGTCGGGATCGACAGCGACTCGAACGCATAGGGCCTTGCCAGTTCGGTTGTGTCGCGTGTCGCCAGCAGACTGTCCGGAAAGCATCGAGCGGCCAATTGATGTGGCCGCTCGATGCTTTCCGCCTTGGCGGCAGCTTTCGTGTCTTGCTAGTCGTCATCCAGATCGATCATGGCCTGTCCATCGTACACGACGGCTGACCATTGATCGGGTGCGAGCTGCGCCCATGTGTCCTTGCCGTCGGTCCAGGTGGCAATAACATCAACCTTCTGCCCTTTGACCAGGCCGGCAACGACCGGGTGTTCCTTGCCGTGACCGGAGCGGACGCGCAGGCTTCGGGCGAGCACGGTGCCGTGCCGCGGTTTCGACAGGGCAGGCCCCGGCCCGCTGCCCGTCAGGTGGGCCACACTGCCAGTAACCAGCCCTGTTGACGGTGCATGCGCGGCAGGCTTTGGAGCAGCAGGGCCGGCCGGCTTCGGCTTGGGAGCCTGAGTGGGGGCTGCCATGGCCGCTTGGAAATCGGCCTTGGAGACCTTGTTGCCTTTGCGGCACTTGGGGCAGTAGAAGGTTTCCTCTGGAAAGCCCAAGGCGAAGCGCAGCTTGGCTGCTGCCAGCTCAATCGCTCCCACCTTCCAGGTGTGTTGGTCGTTGAAACATGTGACTTGCATGGTTTCCCTATCCTTTCACTGGACGCGCGTAGATCCGACTCGCTGGGCGAGCGCCGACTCCTGTGGGTGCTGCGTGGCAGGGCACATTGTATTCCAATCCGTGACGCGACTCAAATTCACCGCGGCGCTGCCCACAGCATCGTTTTGCAGGCAGTTCTGACCTCCTGCTCACCAGCGCCGGTGCCCCGGCGGGCTTTCTGGAGAACCGCCCGTGCTATCTGCCCCGCTTGGGCGCGGCCTTTCTCTTCGCACCTCGAACGGACTTGGTGCCGGCCGCTCTGGGTGCCTTTCGCGCGGGGGCCAGCTGGCTGCCCATGACGCCGAAAGTCGTGTGGATGCTTTTCAGGGCTTGCTGCTGGTTCAGTCCGGTGGCCTGCATCACGTCACCCACCATGCCACTTTGCTGCAGCGCGGTTGGGCTGACTTTCTTGCCGGACGTGAGGGCCTGCATGACACTGCCCAGGTTCAGCGGGCTTGCCCCCGGGGTGTTTGGCGAGCTCTGCACCAGGTAGTGCAATGCGATCGAGGCGACGGCCGTCGCCATCTGCGGGGAGATTCCAAGTTTGGCCGCAACCTTTTGGATGACAGGCTGGAGCAGCAGCAGGGCGGGGTTGCCTGCACCGATCGACATTCCACTGCCGCCCGTGGGCAGTTGCTGGCCTGTTCCCGGCGTGCCGCCAAGGATCTGCTGCAGGCCGCCGAGCAGCGCACCTGTGCCTGCACCGCCCGCGCCCTGCTGGCCGCCCAACAATCCGCCGATGGCCTGCGAGATGGCATCTCCCCCGCCGCTCCCCTGCGATTGAGCACCCCCGAGCATTCCGCCCAGCGCTTGCGTGAGCATGTCGCCGCCCGCCGCCTGGTTCTGCCCGGCGCCGAGCATCTGCGACAGCGCGTCCATGCCGCCAGCTGGCTGCTGCGGCCGTTGCTGCGGCGCTGCGGACTGCATCAGCGCCTTCAAGAGGTCTTCCATTGACATGCTGTTCCTCCTCTGAGCTCGTGGCAGCGTGTGGCTGCCTGCCAGCATCCGTACTGTGGGGCCGGACACCGATCGCCTGCTTCGCGCCGTTGCCTTCCATTGCGGGCAGGTCTTCCGGCGGTTTCAAGCGGCAACGAACGCCATCATCTTCGCTTTCGCCCCCGTCCCAGCGCGGGACTCTCGGGCCGGACTGTCCTGGATCTTAGTTGATCCCGGAATTCGACGCGTACCGCCCAAACCACAAGCAGGCAAAGTGTAGCACCAATCCAAATGGATATCGGAGCGTACCATGTGGTCAGCCATGCCAGCCCGCCCGCCAGCCCCACCAGCCAGCTGCTGGGCGTCAGCGGCAGGCGCAGAACGGAGCTGGTTGCCCACACGAAAACGAGCAACGATCCGAAATAAAGGAAGAGCTCAATATTCGCATCTGCCAGGGGTTGGATGTCACCCTCAACCCGGCCCTTCACGCCCTGCAGGATCTTTCTGACCGTGAGGTGATCCGTGAACTCGGTCAACAGATCCAAGCCCAACAGCGCAGGCTGCGTCCAACGGTAGCTCCGGCGGATGCGACTGACCAGCCGCGTATGGGTGCTGTCCACCGGGTAGAGGGCCCAGGTCAATCCGCCAGATCCCGTTTCACCGCTCCAGACGAGGTACTCGTATGGCCTGATCGCATGGGCAACCATGTTCTCGAACGGGCTGATTGGCACGGGGTCGCCAACCTTCAAATCCTGGAACTGCGGCTGGATCCGGTCCGCAGCGCTGGCAACGCGCGAGCTTGCGACGTCCTTGAACAGGTCGAAGCCGTAGAGGCCGGCGCGCCTGTATCCCATCTGGATCAGCCACGGCCAGATCTCCGGCGGCGTGCCGACGATGGTGATCGCTCGCGTAGCCAGGACCTCAGGCTTGGGGTCGAGCTCGTCGCCCGGCATGGGCCGCTGCACTTCTGCATCGCTTGCGCCCCAGTGCAGCTGATACGGCCGTGCCCAGAGCCCATAGAGGGCCAACACGACAGTGATCAGTGCCAGAACCGCCAGTACGCGACTTCCGGCGTTCTCGGTCTTCAGCAGTGTCTGCAAAGGCTGAACCTTTGGGCCGCGCCGACCCTTGATCCGCCTGAGCCATACGGCGGACCCGGGCCCCAGGTGACCCCGGCCGGCGAGCCAACCCGCGGCAGAGGAGGCCCGTGGTGGCGGGCTTGCCTAGCTGGTGTTCCTCCTGACCAGAGCATCGGTCATCTTCACCACGCGCCCGATCGGCTGCACGTCGTGCAGCCGCACGATGTCGGCACCCCGCACAATCCCGACAGCCACGGCGGCGGCAGTGCCTTCCAGTCGCTGGTCAACAGGCAGATCGAGGGTGTAGCCGATGAACGACTTGCGCGAAGGTCCCAGCAGCACCGGAAACCCCAGCGCGCGGATCTCGGACAGCTGGTCAATGAGCTGCAGGTTGTGCTCAACCTTTTTGCCAAATCCTATGCCGGGGTCCAGGATGATGTGCTCGTCTGGAATGCCGGCGCTGCGTGCCAGTTCCACGCTCTCCATCAACTCGCGCTTGACGTCCTCCACCAGATCCGTGTACTCCGCGCCGATGTAGGCATTGCCTAGTTGCGCCCGGACCTCCACGCTGGCGGGATTGCTGCGGTTATGCATGAGGATCACCGGGCAGCCTGCTCGCGCCACGACCTGGCGCAGTCCCGGATCGGCACGCAGCGCCCACACGTCGTTGACCATCTGCGCGCCCGCGTCCAATGCCTGCTGCGCGACGGCTGCTTTGTAGGTGTCCACGGAAATCGGCGTGCCCGGGAATGCCGCGTGCACCGCCCGAATTACCGGTATGACTCGCTGCTGCTCCTCCTCAAGATCGAGCGGTCGTGATCCGGGGCGTGTCGATTCGCCGCCCACGTCCAGGAAATCGACTCCGGCCGAGACATACTGGCGCGCCTGTTCGACCGCCGCGGCGACAGCGTCCGGTCTCTGAGATTCCCTGGCGGCAGTTGTCTGTTCTGCGCCCAGCAGACCGCCCTCATCCGGACTGGTGAGGAGCCCATCGCCGGAGAAACTATCCGGCGTGACATTCAGGATGCCCATCACATACGTACGGGCACCCCACGCAAATACGTGTCCTGAAATCTCAAGGGGTTTCATCGGATAGCCGGGACTCGTTGTACGCGTCGAAGACCGCGGCGCGCGGCCCCCCCTTGGAACCGGCCGAGTAATGTTCGTTGCCTACCTGCTTTGGAAAGCTCACGGCAACTTGTCGAGAGGTTTGGACAACCAGGCCTCAGCCTGATCCAGATCCGTGAAGATCTTGACGGCCGCGGATGTCTCCGGCAGCGCCAGCGCCGCGATCTCGCGAATCGTGCTGGCGGTCGCTTCGCTGCTAACTACCACGGCCAATCGGATATTGCGCGCCGAGGGATCGCTGTTCACCTCCACGGCGGCGCGGATGGCCTTGTCGCTGATGTCCTTGACGCTGCGCAGGTCGTACAGATTGCGCGTCAACCGGTCGGAGCCCAGCAGGTGTTCCAGGGCAAACTCGCGCCAGGCCTGCACGGTGGCTTCGGAGGTGTCCGTGAAGGTCAGGTTCATGCCGCCATCAGCCCGGCGGCTGACGCTCATTCCGATCCCTGCCCGCGGGGTCCAGTTCAAGGGTTTGATGTCGCTCATGCGCTGCTCCTTTGGCTGGGTAGACCGGATGGCCTGCACGCCAGCCTCTGCTCACGCGGTCGCCACGGTGATGCCGGCAGTATCCACGCGCTGCAACAGCTGGCCGATCGAAAGACCCAGCACCGGGTGTACAACCTCCCGGGCTATGCTGGCCAGCGGCACGAGCACGAATGGTCGCCTGTGCATCTGCGGATGAGGGACCACAAGGTCCGGCGTATCGATGATCAAGTCAGCGTACAACAGGATGTCGATGTCGATCAATCGCGGTCCCCAGCGGTAGCTGGGAACCCGGCCCAACTGCCTCTCGATGCCCAGAACGTGTTCGCGCAGGGCGGCCGGCGTGAGCTGGGTCTCGGCCCGCACCGCCATGTTTAGGAAACCGGGCTGGTCTTCGACGCCCCAAGCTGGAGTTTCGTATAAATCGGACTCAGCGACCGGCATCACCTGCGGGGCCAGCGCTTTCACTGCCGCACGGAGGTTCGCGGCCCGATCCCCCAGATTGGATCCCAAGCCCAGATAGACTGTCTGCATGGGGGCTGCCTCGCCTGTCTCTGATTGTATCGCGCGCCCGGGCACGATCGGTGCTGAATGGACTTCGGGCTCATGGTTGTGTCGTCCCGCGCAGGTGGAAATGGTGTGATAATCCCCGCGCAGGGAGATATGACCAACAGGAAGTTGGACATCAACCGTGCGCCGGTGTTGACGCTGTGGGCGGCCGTGGTGGCCGTGCGCCTTGGCTATGACGAGGAGGCGTCGCTCACACTGGGGCAGGCTGTGGCTGCCTTGAATGCGCAATCCAAGGGTCGCCGGCTGGGAATCTATGAGGCCGGCGCCGAAGGTGCGGCCGCGGAAGTGAAGAAGTCGACCACCGCAGCAAGCGTCCACCTGCTGGGCAGGGAGATTCCCGTGAAAAAGGCGCGGGGTGGTCTGCGGGCCGCTCCCGGTGGCGAGAGCGTAGAACCTGGCGCCGTGAGAGCGTATCTTGCCAGGAAGTTCGGAGAACACCTGGCCGAGGCGCGGCGGGCGATGGAACTTCTGGCCGCATCCCTGTC